>CAYSYX010000117.1:0-22136 GCA_964435055.1 uncultured Polyangium sp.
GGCTAATCCGGCTCCGCCACCGCGAGCTCGCAAAAACCGAGACATCGAGCACTCTTCAAGCAACGGCCCGAGCAATCCGGCGGAGTCGTCCCAGGCAAAACATCCGGAGGATCTCGCCGGCGGTGCCTCCGGCCGTGCCGTTGGGCAGCATTTCGCCAATCGGTCGGGGTACATGAGCAAGCCGAGGCCGGCGCCAAGGCAATCCACCGTGACGAGGTTGGCTCGGCACGTGGGATGGTTCTACGAGAGACACGAAAATCCTCTTTCAATTCGGAGATCCTGGCGCTATAGTGGCTATCCAGCGTGCTTGGAACCCTCCTCAACAAGAAATACCGCCTCGTTCGCCACCTGGGTCAAGGGGGCATGGGAACGGTTTTTGTCGCGGAAGACGTCGAATCCAAACGTACCGTCGCGCTGAAGATCCTCGACCCGCGAGCCGCCAATTCCGACAGTTTGCGACGATTTCGCCGCGAATCACGCGCCGCCGGGGCGATCCAGAACGAACACATCGTGCAGGTTTTCGACGCCGGCCTCGATGAAGCCGCCGGTCACCCGTACATCGTGATGGAGCTTCTCGAAGGCGAGGATCTGCAACAACTGATTGATCGCGTCGGACCGCTCCCGCCGGACACCGCGTTACGAATTGCGGCCCAAGCGCTCCAGGGCCTCATCGCCGCTCACGCCGCGGGCATCATTCATCGCGACATCAAGCCGTCCAATCTCTTTTTGGCCCGCCAACCCGACGGCTCGCGCGTCGTCAAATTGCTCGACTTCGGAATTGCCAAAATCCAGGGCGATCCGGCCAAAGCCGCGCAATCGGCGGGAATGACGGCCACCGGCGCTTTGCTCGGTTCCCCCTTGTACATGTCGCCCGAACAGGTTTTGACGCCTAAAGATGTCGATGCGCGCAGCGATATTTGGTCGCTCGGCAGCGTCGTGTATTGCTCGCTGACCGGCGCCGCGCCGCATGTCAACAGCAGCGCCGCCGTCGGCCGACTGCTCGTGACCATTTGCAACGAACCGATTCCACCGTTGGAAACCCGAGCTCCCTGGGTGCCCGAAAATATCATCAAAGTGGTCGCTCCGGCCCTCGAACGAGTCCCCGACGATCGTTATCCCACCGCCGCTGCAATGCTGAGCGCGCTCGAACAATGCTTGCCATCGGGCTTGACGTTGCGTGATTCCATTCTCGTGACGGCCAATACCGGAAATCACGTAGTGGTTCGTCCGACCGTAACCACTGCCAATGGCAATGCCACGACGGAAGACGGGAGTCTCGGTTCGACGGTCGAGGCACTCGGGGCCGATGAAACATTGGCCAAACCGGTTGAAAAGTCGGCGGTTCTGCGTTCGAATGCGTTTCCCGCCGTGGATCCGCCACGTCGGGATGCTCGGCGGGTATTGGGAATCGGCGTATTGGTCGCGGCGGTCGTCACGGCCATTTCGGTGGCTCTGGTGTATCCGTCGCCGGCGACGCCGGGAGCTCCATTGGCATCGGCGTCGCCGGTGGCCAATGAAACGTCTACGCATGCGCCGGTCACAACGCCTGCTCCTTCGGCGGATCCGGCACCTCAGAATGTCCCTGCGGCTGCGTCGGCGCCCACGGCATTGCCAAGCCAAACCTCTTTGCCGGACAAACCGACTCCAAACGCCAATTCGACGGCGGCCTCCGGAACGAACTCGAATACGACCTCCGCGCCCACATCTGTACCTGTGCGCCAAACCGGTTCCCCATCGAGCAAGCCGGATGCGCCCAAAAAGCCGCCCAAGCCGAGTGATCCCTTGTTCGAGCGCGAGGCCAAAGGGGAATAATCGGTGACGATTTTCTCGCGCGCGGCCCGAAGTGCTCTTTGTGCGTGCGTCGCTGTGTTTCCGGCCGTGGCTCATGCGCAATCCGAGGCGCCTCCGCCGCCCATGACGGACGCGCCCGTGGTGCCTCCGACGACCGTGGATCCCAAAGCGGAAGCATTGGCTCGATTTGAAAAAGGCGTCGCCTTGTTCGATGCCGGCAACTTCGACGTTGCCTTGACGGAATTTCTGGAAGCTCGACGCATTTTTCCGCTTCGTTCGGCCACGGCCAATGCCGTCGTCTGTCTCGACCAACTCGGCCGATATGATGAAGCGCTGGAAATGGTCGAAACGCTATTGCGTGAATTCGGATCGACGATGACCGAAGAAGCGCGAGCGCGAGGGCAACGAAAGCTTGTCGAATTGCGTTTGCGCGTGGGGACGATTGAAATCAGCGGAGCGGAAATCGGCGCGCGGATGTTGGTGGATGGCCAGGATCGCGGTGCATATCCGCCATTGGCTCCGCTACGCGTGAAAGCCGGGACTCACCTTTTGCGCGTGGTCATGCCCGGGTACGAGCCTTTCGAGCGATCGGTGGACGTACCGGGCGGCGGTGGTGCGGCCGTTCTGGTCAAGCAGCAGGCGACGATGCGTTCCGGCCGCGTGAGCATTGTCGAGCAAACGGGCAAGCAGCTGGACGTCGTCATGGACGGGGTCATTGCGGGACAAACTCCTTGGGAAGGCCCGCTGCCCTTGGGTGATCACATCGTTTTTCTGAAAGGCAATGGCGCATTGGGCACGTTGCCGACGCCATTGACGATCGTGCAAGACCAAGTCGTGCGATTGTCTTTGCTCGCTGAAGAATTGACGGCGCGATTGCGCATCGAACCGTCGCCCCCGAACGCGGTCATCGCCGTCGATGGAATTACGCTGGGTCGCGGGGTCTGGGAGGGAGCGTTGCGTGCCGGGACGCACCATATCGAAGTAGCCGCACCGGACTTTTTGCCGATGTCCACGGACGTCCAAATCGCTCGGGGAGCGCGACGCGTCGTACCCATTGGATTGCAGCGAAATCCGCGGTCGGCGTTTGCCGTGCAAAAGGCGCATTTCATCACTGAGGGGCAATTGAACTTTTTCGCCGCACCCGCATTTGGAGGCGATGTGGGCGTAGGGTTCGGCAAAGGAGTTCATACATCATTACATGCCGGATATGAATTTCGTTCACGCTGGGCCGTGGGCGTCGGATTGGGAGCGCTCACGGTGGGCGGTTCGAGCGACGAGCATCTGGTTCCGGCAACGCCCATCGAATTGACCGGAGCGCAGACCATCGAGAACATCGCCACCGTAGACAAAGTGACCTATCGCGGAGGGTTTGTCGGGGCTTGGGGTGGCGTGACATTCGGCGACAAAACGCCCGTGCAACTGCGATTGGGTGCAGGCGCGGTGCTCGGAACCGCGGCGCTCGAACGCCAGGGCGGTACGGTGCTCGAAGGTGAATGGGCCATGGTCGGAACAAGCCGGGAAACGCATGCCTTGCGATCGCTTTACGTGGCGCCGGAGGTGCGTATCGGCATGACGATTCGTCCCCAAATGGTGGTCAGCTTGGGGTTGTCCGTGTTATTGCTTTATCATCCTTCACCGCCGATTTGGGACGCGGCGCGAACGCATCAAGTCGTGCTGAACGATCCGGCGGGTCGAGCTGCTTATGGTTTGTTCGGATCGCCCGGTTCGGAAACGAGTCGTTATACCGATCCTCTGGAGATAGCAATTTTGCCCGGATTTGGATTTCGTTACGATCTATAGTCTCTGTTCCCCGGAGGTCGCCGCGTATGCAACGACAGGTGAAATGGTTTGGCTCGGTCGTCATCGGAATTTCGGCGTTGGGTTGCATATCGCCGGAAGGAACGACGAGCAGCGGGGAGAACACGGCGAAAGCGGTTTTGCCTTTGGAAGCCGTGGATTTCGGCGAAGGCTTGAACTTTCAGGCGACGCGGCCGCCCTTTCAGGCGGCTGCGGGGCGATCGGCCGTGCGATTGCACGACGGAAGCGTTTTGCTCTTCGGAGACTCGGGCGCAAGCGGACTTCCCGCGCAATCGGTCGAACGCTTCGATCCCATTACGCAAAAGTGGATGCGCCTGAAACCAACGCCTCATCCGCATACGTCGGGTCACGCCATGACGCTGCCGAACGGGAATGTTCTGCTTCTGAGCGCCGAGATGAACGGCAATCTGAACGCGATTGGAGTGAGCGCGGACCTTCTTGATCCGTCGGTAAAACGGTGGACGACCGGCGCCACGATCAACATGGTCGTTCATGCGCCCCCCGTATTGCTGAAGGACGGAAAAGCTCTCGTCTTGGGACAAACGGCCGGGAACGACGCTCCGCAAGCGAAAATCCTCGATACGCAAACGCTGACGTGGACGGATTGTGCACCCCCGTCGATATTGCGCAAATCGCCGGTCGTCGTCGCCATGGCGGATGGTCACATCTTGGTTGCCGGCGGCAGCTACAGTACCACGGATAACTCCGGCACACCGCTCGATTCGGCGGAGATGTACGATCCGGACCTCGATCAATGGTTTCCCTTGCCAAACTCGTACGATACTCACGCCGAAGCTTCGGGGTTTTTGCTCTTGACCGGGGAAGTGCTCCTCATCGATACATCCAAGGGAAAAACGGAATCGTACAATCCCACGACGGGTCGGTGGACCTGGCGCACGCCTCTTCCGGCGAGCAGTACGCCGAATTTTTCATTGAGCGGCGCGAGGACCGTCATCACCGGCGAAGACCAAGTATTGGTCATTGGAGGATCTGCGGGTGAAGGCGTCGAGGTGGACAATTGGATGTACGACGCCAAGAGCGATACATGGACGTCGCTCGGTCGCCTGTTGACCTCACGGCATCAACACACGGCGACGTTATTGAATGATGGAAACGTCCTCATCGCCGGGGGACTGTCCGTCTTCTCGGGTCAGAAGTTGCAAAATGCGGAATTGTACGCCGCGCCGGTGTCGCCTTGGAAAATCAAAGAGTTGGACGAGCCGCTGGCTACGGCGCCTGCCGCCACGCGGCTCGACGACGGCCTGGTATTGTTGAGCGGTCTTTCTGCCGATCATGCGCAATCGATGATTTTCGATCCGCAAGACGATTCGCTTCGCCCCACGGCGCGATTGCTCGAACCGCGAATGACGCATGACGCGGTTCTGCTGCCGGATGGTCGGGTTCTTGCCGCCGGAGGGTATACGATGAATCCGGTGGCTCCGCTGAATACGACCGAAATCTTCGATCCCGCCTCATCGCAATGGATTGCCGGGCCAAACCTTCCGGGGCCCATTGGTCAACCCAAATTGGTTCGGCTGGCGGATGGTCGAATCCTCGCCGCATCGCTGGATGCAACCCCGGCCCCTTCGGTAAAATCGTTGTTGCTCTTGGACCCGAAATCGATGCAATGGTCCACGTTGCAGATCACGATCCCGGACCAGCAAATCATGGATCTGATCGCCACGGATACGGCGCACGTGGTTTTGTTGGGTCGGGAAAGCGAGGCGGCGCCTCCCTTGTTGACGACGATCCATTTGGAGGCGAAAACGATATCGTTGTTTACTCCGACCGACTTGTATCCGACAGGTTCGGGAGCGCTCATGCCACTGTTGGACGGGCATGTCGTCGTGACTTCGTATATCTCGAAGAGTCGAATCGGGATTTTCGATCCGGTGCAGCTAAGCTGGGATTTCTTGGGTCACGCCGATTTCACACCTCCCATGGCGCGCCTCGTGGGCGGGCAAGTATTGTGGGCGGGGAGTCAAGCGGCGACTCCGAAAGCGGGGCTCTTCGATCCCACGACGCGTGAGGTTTTACAGGTCGAACGGCCCATTGCGAAGATGTTGACGACGGCGACGATCGCCACGCCGTTGCTCGACGGTCGAGTCCTCGTGACGGCAAGCGTACAAGACAGCAACGCGACGATGTTGCTTTATGGAAAACAGAATGGCACAGCTTGTAAAGCCGCGGGGGAATGCATGAGCGGCCATTGCGTTGACGGCTATTGCTGCGATACGGCGTGCAACGATTCGGGGGCCTGTCAAACATGCTCGGTCGGCCGAGGCGCGACGACCAACGGGACATGCGCCACGCTGCTCCAATGCGCACCCAATCAATGCAAAGAAATCGTCCCGACGCCGAACACGCAAACGGCGGCGTGTACGAGCACTTGCGTGCGCGCGTCGGATTGTGCCGAAGGTTATGTATGCAATATCAATGGGGCTTGTGTCGCGCCGGCGAATTACGACATTCCGTTCACGTGCGCGTGGGCGGGGGAAGGCTCATCTCGCGCGCAAAGCGCATCGGCGGGATGCTTGGCCGTCGTGGTTGCATTCTTTGGACGACGACGCAGGCGCCTCACGTCCGCAGACAAACCCGTGACAACGGGGCGCAAAAGCGATAACTTTTTTTCATGAAACTTCCCACTCGCTTTCGACCTTTCCTTCGCAAAATCGCCCAAATCGTCGGACCCATCGGCACCGGAACGGTTCTTCGCGGATGTCCGTGTCCGCCCGCGGTCTTTCACGCCCCGGCCCCCTACACGTCGTCAATGACGGTCGATAATGGTATCACGCTCACGTCGGATCCCGCTTCATGGCAACCCTATTGCGAACAATTCTGCGGCGCCTCCGCCACCATGCCGACCCCTTCATGCAGCGTGAAAGTCAGCACGAGCGAAGGCAATAGTCTGCCCGTGGCCAAATTTTGTAACACTTTCGGAGACACATTCGGCGGATTTGCCGTATCGCCCGCACCGTGGCTCGATCTCTGCAAAAGCACGTGCGGCGAAGAACAAGATTGCTTGATTGGTCCGGATGAGGAAAACGGCAATGTGGTGATGATTCAGTGTGTCTCGTGGTGGCTCAATTGCGCCGGAGGTCGTTCGACGGAGGGCGTGAGGGCATCTTTTGAGCCCAAACGATCGCATGAATCAAATGAACTGGGAGAATTGCTGGCCCGTATGGCGACGCTCGAAGCCGAAGCCGTCCCCGCATTTCGCCGATTGGCCCACGAGCTCGCCGCCTTCGGTGCACCACGAAAACTGCGCCGCCGGGCGTCTCGTAGTCGCAAGGATGAAGAACGTCACGCGCGAACGATGACGAGTTTGGCGCGGCGTCATGGCTGCCTGCCAGCGTCCATTATGGAGCCGCCGCAGGGTTTGCCTTTACGATCGCTCGAAGAAGTGGCGCTCGAAAACGCCATCGAAGGATGTATTCGCGAAACGTACGGGGCGTGGAATGCCGTCAAACAATCACGCGAAGCCCGTGATCCGGAACTTCGAGCGACGATGAAACGCATCGCCGGCGACGAATTGCGCCATGCGGAATTGGCCTGGGAGATTCACGCCTGGGCCATGAAGCGACTCGATCGGCGCCGGCAGGAACGAATCGTTCTGGCCATGCGGGCGACATGGAATGAATTGGTGACGAAGCACGAAGACGCAAAAGAGCTCGGCCTCGAAGTCGCCGACTTCAATACGGTGAAACAATAGATTTTTCGGTACTTTTCAAAGCCGAGTTTCTCGCCGGGGAGAAATCAATGTCGGCCGTTTGACGAACCGACCTCCGGCCGCCGAAAACGGTATGACATTTTCCGACCGGATCCGCACGGACGCGCTTGACAATGCGACGTATGCGTGGTGCTTATGCGGCCATGAAAACGCAACGCGCACTCAAGACTTCCAGTTGTTTCTTGTTCCTCTTGCCGGCCTTCGGGTTGTTGTCCGGCTGTTCCGACGGCACGTCGCAAACGACGACCAGCTCCAGCTCGACATCGTCCGGCGAAGGTGGCAAAGGCGGTAGCGCAACGGGAGGTATGGGCGGCCAAGGCGGCCAAGGCGGGAGTGCAACGGGGGGAATGGGCGGCACCGGTGGCAATGGCGGCAGCGCGACCGGTGGAATGGGAGGTTCCGGCGGAAGTATGCCATGCACGCCGGGAACGACGGATTTTTGTTATTCGGGGCCTGCGGGAACCGAAATCAAAGGCCTCTGCAAAGCGGGTATCAAGACGTGCGAAGCCAATGGCACGTACGGTCCATGCGTAGGTGAAGTCACGCCGACGACCGAAACGTGCATGGGTATGACCGACGAAGATTGCGACGGATTGGTCAATGAAGATTGTTCCTGCACGCCAAACACCACGGCGCCCTGTTATTCGGGTCCGTCGGGTACCCAAAATGTCGGCGATTGCAAAGCCGGAGTACAAACGTGCAATGGTCAAGGCACGGGATACGGGCCGTGTATCGGCGAAATCGTTCCTCAGACGGAGAATTGTTCTTTACCGGGCGACGAAGATTGCGACGGCCAGGTGAATGAAAGCGGCTCGGGATGTATTTGCGCTCCGAATACGACATCGCCTTGTTACACGGGTCCGATGGGCACGCAAAATGTCGGCGATTGCAAAGCGGGCATTCAAACGTGCAATGGTCAAGGAACGGCATACGGGCCGTGCATCGGCGAAGTCGTTCCGCAAATGGAAACGTGCTCGCTTCCGGGCGATGAAAATTGCAACGGCATGACCAATGAAGGCGGGCTCAACTGCGTCTGCGCTCCGAATTCGACGACGGCTTGTTATACGGGACCGATGGGAACGCAGAACGTCGGCGAATGCAAGGCCGGTATGCAAACGTGTAATGCCCAAGGAACCGCCTATGGTCCATGCACGGGTCAAGTCGTTCCGGTCGCGGAAAACTGCGCTCTTCCCGGCGATGAAAACTGCAATGGTTTGGCCAATGAAAATTGCAACGCCACTTGGGCAAAAGCCTTCGGCGGCGTGCTCGATGAGGATATTTTCGACGTCGCCACGGACGCTCAAGGCAATATCGTCATCGCGGGCGCGTTCAGCGGCACCGCGGATTACGGCGGCGGGCCATTTACGACGGTGAATGGCAATTCGGATATCGTCATTGCGAAATACGATTCCATGGGCAACCATTTGTGGAGCAAACAATACGGCGGAATCGGGATCGATCGCGCGCAAGGCGTGGCCATCGACAATCTCGGCAATATCCTCGTCACCGGCGTTTTTCAGAATACGGTCGATTTCGGCGGCGGTCCGGTTTTGAGCAATAACAACAGCCACGACATCTTCACGCTCGTCTTGTCGTCGACGGGCGGATATCTGATCAGCCGCACGTTCGGCGGGCCGGGCGGAGACGACGGAACAGCCGTCGCATTCGATGCGCAGGGCAATGGCATCATCGTCGGTCATATCACGGGGAACGTCGATTTCGGCGGCGGACCGCTCAATTACGGCGGCAGCGACGACGGGTTTGTCGCCAAATTCTCCTCGCTGGGAATTCACGTTTGGAGCCGAAGTTTTGGTGACGCCAGCGCGCAGACGATCAAAGGCGTGGCGACCAACAGCGCGGGAGATGTCTTTATTGCCGGTTCAATCTCGGGATCAGCGGACTTTGGCGGCGGGACGGTGACGAGTCTGGGTGGCTCGGAAGGAATGCTGGTCAAATACTCGTCCTCCGGAAATTACGTCTGGGCCCGCGTGATTGGCGGAGCCTCGAATCAAAATGTCAATGACGTCGCCGTCGATACCTCTGGAAATGTGGTTATCGTCGGCCAAGTGACCGGTTCGAGCGATTTTGGACTCGGCACGGTCACGGGCGCCGGACAAAGCGATCTCTTCGTCGCCAAGTACAATACCAGCAATACACCGCAATGGGCAAAACTCATCGGCGATGCGGCCACGCAAGTCGCTTGGTCGGTGGATACCGACGCGCAAAACAACGTGCTGCTCGTCGGAAACAATACGGGCAGCATCGATTTCGGGGGCGGAGCCATCACGACGGCCGGAGGAACCGACGCCTACGTCGCCAAATTATCCTCCGCAGGCAATCACGTCTGGAGTCGCCCGATCGGCGATCTCCTCGAACAACAAGCCCGTGCCGTCACCGTCGACAACCAGAATTACGCCTATGTCGTGGGGCGATTCCAGGGTATCGTCAATTTCGGACCGGCCACGTACACGAGCGCCGGGGGATACGACGCATATATCGCGAAATACGCCCCATGATTCTTCGTTCAACGTTGATGACCACGTCACCGAGGGTCGTATCATGACAAACTCAATGCGACCCTCGCTCGCGTTTGCCCTTTGTGAAGGCGTCTTGGTCATTGTTCATGGCAAAGACCCACCGCTCGACACCGCATGGGACAAGCTCGTCGATTTGTCGGTCCAGAATTATCTCCGCACCGGTTATACCTGCGCCTTGGCGTTCAGCAAAGGAGGTACGCCGACGACGGCGCAACGCCACCGATTCGATGTTTTCGTGCGCAACGAGATCATGCCCCGACATGGCCTTCCCCGAGGGCGTATGGCAGTTCTGAGCGATTCCGGGTTCACGCGCGCCGTCGTCACCGCCTCGGCGATGATGTCGCAGAATTGGTTTGCCCGGACGATTCGTGGCGGCGACGCTCCACAGATGTATCGCGCCTTCAGCACGAATGAATTGGTCTACGCTCTGAACTGGCTGGATATACCGACGACCAAGCACCAGGCCATCGAACGCGAACTCGACCGCTTGCGTAACGAAGTGGGCTGATCGCCCGGCATCTTCCGCGACACGAATCTTTTGCGCCTACCTCGCAAAAACCGCGTCACCTCCCCCCACCGCGCCAAATTCTCCGCATATTCTCGATAGATTCGAACCTCCGACATTTGGCACCGGATCTGCAATTGCCCTATTGGCCACGCATAAGCCTGGCCGGAGGAATTGCGGATGAGATCAAAACCTAGCTTGGTAGCCGCCATCGTGTTGGCAGCTTCGGCATTATGGGCCGGGTGCGAAGGCCCTGCGGGGCCCGCGGGCGCACCGGGAACCGACGGTAAGGATGGGACAAACGGAACCGATGGGACCGATGGGACAAACGGAAACAACGGCACGGACGGCACCAACGGGTCCAATGGCAACGACGGCACCGACGGAACGAATGGCGGCAACGTCGAGATATTTACGTTTCACGGTCGCGACGCGTTGGAATCGATGGACGCGCAAAAAGGCAAGTTTCGCGCGGTCGCCACGATTACGGGCGCAACGGCCAACGCGGCCGGCGCGGTGACCGTCGACTTTACGGTCACCGACGAAATGGGCGTTCCCCAAACGGGTATCAAAACGATCTCCGCCTCCATTGCCAAGCTCGTGCCGGCAGGTCCGGGAAAAGTTTCGACGGTATGGGTTCCGTATATTTATCGCTCGCAAGTCGTCAGCGGTTCGGCCATGGGTGATTGGCCCAATCCCGACGGAACAGCCGCCGATCAAGGCTCGCGCGAAAACAACGGCCAGCTCGTCGACAACGGCGACGGCTCGTATGCGTATACTTTTGCGACAAACCTCTCCGCCATCAAGACCCCCGTGGCCGGGACGAGCATTGCGTATGAACAAGACAAACGCCATCGTATTGCCATCATGATGGGTGGAGCCACCGGGCCGACCGCCGATGCATTCTTCGATTTCGTCCCGGATGGCAGTTCGATCGCGACCAAAGAACATCGCGATATCGTGCAAACAGGGGCTTGCAAGAGTTGCCATGGTCCATCTTTTTCCGCTCACGGCGGCGATCGGCTCAGCGTGGAAACTTGCGTCACGTGTCACGGCCCGGGTACGTCCGATCCGCATGGAGGCGAATCGCTCGAGTTTGGCGAAATGGTCCATAAGATCCACGCGGGCGGGCAACTGGCTTCGATCCCCGGAGCCGACGGCATCGTTTTCGACAATCCCGCAACGCCCGCCAATGAAGCGGCCGACAATGGTCGCTACGCCATTTGGGGATTTCAGAATGCCAAACACGAATGGTGGAAAGCGGGTTTCCCGGCGGAGCTCGGAAATTGCCAAAAGTGCCACGAAGGCGCGGGCGTTGACGTCGATGCGTGGAAAACGACGCCTTCGCGGGGAGCTTGCGGATCGTGTCACGACACCGTGGATTTCGATGCCGGGACAAACCACGTCGGCGGGCAGCAACCGACGGACGACAATTGCACGGTTTGTCATAAAGCCACAGGCAGCGCCGTTGGAAAATCGGTCACCGTCGCCCACGATTGGACCGTCAAGGATATTCGGAACATTCCCGAATTCGACGTTACCTTGACCGTATCGACACCGGCCAATGGGACGCATTTCATGCCCGGCGAAAGCCCGGTCGTCACGGTTGTCCTCAAAGATCGTGAAAATGGCGGAGCCCCCATCGATCACACCACGTTTGTCGCGGAAACATCGGCCACGGCCGAAGGTTGCACCGTCGCTCCCTGCCCCGCCAAAGATGGATTGTTTGCTGCGACAAACTTTTTCGTCCACGGACCCAGGGCCGACCGCAATCCGGTCCTCACGACGCGGGCCCGAGCGCGCGTGACGAGCACGTCCGCGGGCCCCTTCGACATCAGCGCCGCCGGAGCGACATTGGACGTCAAATTCGACGGCGGCAAAGACGTTTATTCGGCCAAGAACGGCGGCCTCATTCTGCCCGGAAGCATCAGCGTTCCCGTATCGAGCGGCTCATTCTCGAGCACCGCGGCGGCAACCTCGCAGGAAATCGTGAATTGGCTCAACGGAAATGCCAATTTCGCCGCTCGGGGCCTCGCATACCTGGATGCGGGCGGAAAAGTTTCGATTCGCAGCCGCAACTTGGGCGAACTTTATTCGGTGCAGCTCGTCGCAGGCCCTGTAAACACAGCCGTTTTCGGCAACAACGTCGCGGTCAATACGATTGGCGGGACAACCCCCAGCGTTTCGCTCGGGAAGCAATCGAATCCGGCCAACAATGACCCGAAGGTGCAATGGTTTACCGACAAAATCACGTACACGCTCGATCCCGTGGATGACTTGCGACCGGGCACGTACGTGGCGAGCGTCGAGCTCTCGGATCGCGGACGCAAGAGCGCCACCGATTACAAGACGCCTTCGGTCGCCATTGTGACGTTCCAAGTCGGCCAGGCCGAAGAAGAATTGCCTCCGGCGCGTAATTGCGATTCGTGCCATCAATCCGCGGGCGGCGTGGGGCTCGTGTTGGATCCCTCGCGACACAACAAAATCCTCAGCGATTTGGCCCTGGATCAATGCGGAGCTTGTCACGATTACCAAACGCAAACGGCGTCGGGACAATGGTCCGGTGGTCATCCCATTGCGAAACGAATTCATGCCATCCACAATGGCGCGAATTTGAGTTATCCCATTCCCACCGTGGGCTATTCCGGCGGAGATCCCGTCGCCGGTCGTTTTTGGGATATCACGTTCCCGCAAGACGTTCGCAATTGCGAAGCGTGTCATACCGAAAAAACAAGCGGAAGCTGGCTGAAAGAACCTTCACGACTGCCGTGCTGGGGTTGCCACGATTCCGACGCCGCTCGCGCGCACATGAAGATTCAGACGTACGATCCGACGCCGGCCGATCCTTGGAATGGCGACGAAGAAGAATCCTGCCAAACCTGCCATTGAAGTTCATTCCGCGCCCCTAGGTCGCCGAAATCTCCGGCGACCCAGCCTCCGCATGCAAACGTAGTCGTCACCCTTCAAAACAGGCCACGATATCGTCCCCCGTCACGGTGTCCTCTTCCAAGAGTTTCTCCGTTAATCGATTGACACCGTCCCGCATTGCCGTAACAATCGCGCACGCCCGTTCGAGTTGCGCTTCCAAAAGCTTCCGCGATACTTCATCGACGCGCCCGAGCAATGCGGCACCATGCGCGAGCATTCCCGATTGATCGTTCAAGTTCATGGGCCCAAGCTCGCTCATGCCAAGTTCGGCGACCATTTTTCTTGCCAAACTCGATGCGCGTTGAATATCGTCGGCGGCCCCCGCGGTCATCGTTCCAAGCAAAACCATTTCCGCCGCCCGCCCGCCCATGAGCACGCAGATTTGGTCCTCCAGAAATTCGCGCGTGTGCAGCAAGCGATCCCGCTCGGGCAACGATTGCGTCACGCCCAGCGCCCGACCACGCGGCAAAATCGATACTTTGTGCACGGGATCCGCATGTCGAGCCGCCAAGGCGCAAGCCACGTGTCCCGCTTCGTGAATCGCCGTCGCCCGACGTTCTTCCGCGTCCAGAATCAACGATTTTCGCTCCGCCCCCATCAGGACTTTATCGCGCGCTTTGTCGATATGTTCGATATCGACCGCGGGCGCGCCTTCCCGCGCCGCCAAAATGGCCGCTTCATTCAAGAGATTCGCCAGCTCGGCCCCGGAAAAACCCGGCGTCACCTTCGCCACGTGCGTCAAATCGACGCTGCTTTCAATCGTAATCGGTCGAGCATGCACTTCGAGGATTTCGCGGCGACCTCGCAAATCCGGCAACGGCACCATGATTTGTCGATCGAATCGCCCCGGGCGCAACAAGGCCGGATCCAAGACATCCGCTCGGTTTGTCGAAGCAATCACGACGATGCCCGCCGCCGGATCGAATCCGTCCATTTCAATGAGCAGCTGATTCAGCGTCTGATCGTGATCCATCGCCGCCGAATCCCCGGCCCGGCCTCGCGCTCGCCCCACGGCATCGATTTCATCAATGAAAACAATGCACGACGAGGTTCGCCGCGCATCGGCAAACAAACTCCGCACCCGCGAAGCGCCAACCCCGACGAACATTTCTTGGAAACTCGATCCCGAAGCCGAAAGAAACGGCACGCCCGCTTCCGTTGCCACAGCTCGGGCCAAAAGGGTTTTACCTGTCCCAGGCGCTCCCGTGAGCAACACGCCGCGCGGAGGACGTCCGCCCAAGCGCCGATAACGCTCGGGATTACGCAAAAACTCGACCGTTTCCATCAGCGCTTCTTTGACTTCATCCATGCCCGCGACATCGTGGAAACGAACCACCGGCCCGGACGAACCTTGGCCCGCGGACACGATGTGCGCTCGTTCTTTTCGTCGATGCAGGGAAAAGGCAATTGCACCCAGGAAAACCAGGACGACAAACGGCGCAATCACCGCAAGGGCGCGCGACAGCGGCGTTTCCCCGAGCGATCCGTAATCGACGACCGATCCCGATTGCACGAAGCGATCGACCAACGTGCGCCGAGCTTCGGTTTCCCCGACGATACCTGTTTGCTTTCGTCCGTCTTCGTAGGTGATCTCGAAGCGTTCACCTTCCACGCGTACATGCCGGGCCTGATGCGTATCGGGCAACCGGACGAGCTCCGAATACGAAATCATCGGTTCGGGCATCGACGCGCGAAAAACGAGGGCCAAAGCGACCAACAGGATAAGAATAAGGAATACCAACAAGGGACGGGAAAAACCAGTTTTCTGTTTGTCGAAATTCCTCAGCCATTGCATCTTCGCGCCGTGCCTCGATTCATCTGACAACGAGCTGCCAGGGTCGGAGACGATAGCGTGATGCGAGCGATTTGGTAGGGACGAACGAGGCGATTTATTCGAGGAATTGCAGGGATTTCGTCTTCGGCGACCTTGACGAAAATATCAAGACGAAAATATCAAGACGAAAATATCAAGAATCGAGCATTTGGCGAATCTGCGCCGCCGGGATGGACCGACCGGCACGAATCTCAGCCAGTCCTTCTTCAAAAGCAGCCATTTCTTCGGGACTTGCTTCCACGACGGGCGCGGCGTGAATGGCAGCGAGAACCGGGTCCGTTTCTGCAAACGACATGCGTTTCATACCATGAAGGACAAGCTACGCCGCTCGCTTCGCGTTGTCCAGAAAAAAATGGAAAAAGTTTGTCCCCCTCCAACCCTTGGGCAAACCTCTTTCGCTCCGGCTCGGATATTTCACACAACCGCGCCGTTTCACCCGGTACATGTCCCTCGCCGCACCAAAAAAACGAATCGTTTTCTTCCGATGACGCGCCGGTGACGATACCATGCGCCCAGACCATCCGTCCGTAACTCCGCGTCATGGCGATGCACCCCGACCAACTTGCCGACTTTGAAATCCTGCGCCGCCTCGGCGCCGGGGGCATGGCCGAAGTCTTCCTCGCGAAAAAACGCGGCGCCGAAGGCACTTACAAGCTCCTCGTCGTCAAACGCGTCCTGCCCGCGCATGGTTCGTCTCGACGATTTCGGACGATGTTCGTCGAGGAAGCGCATCTGGCGACGCGTCTGAATCATCCGAACATCGTGCAGGTGTACGAGTTCAGTGATCACGGCGATGATGGTTTGCTCCTGTCGATGGAGTACGTCGAAGGCTTCGATCTCGGCAAGATCATGGGCTCGGCCAAGCGTCTCGGCGCGCGGATCCCGCCGTTTGTCGCGGCCTATATCGTCTCCGAAGCCGCCAAAGGTCTGCACTACGCGCATGAACGAAAAGACGAAGGCGGCGTGCCTCTCGCCATCGTGCATCGCGACGTTTCCCCGCAAAACATCCTGCTTTCGTACGAAGGCGCCGTGAAGATCGCCGACTTCGGCATCGCCACGGCCAACCTGTTTCGTCAAGAACAAGGCGTTTTGAAAGGCAAATTCGGGTACATGTCGCCCGAACAAGCCCACGGACAACAAGTCGACCGGCGCAGCGACATCTACGGCCTCGGCGTCGTTTTCTACGAAATGCTCACGCTGCGCTCGCCGTACGACAAGAGCAACGACGACATTCTCCTCGAAGCCGTACGTACCGGAACCTTCGAAAAACCCTCGGTGTACGTACCGGACATACCCGCCGAGCTCGAAGCCATCGTGCTCAAAGCGATGAGTCGTTCACGCGAAGATCGCTACCAAACAGCGCGTGAATTGAGCGCCGCGATCATGCGCACGCTGCTCGCCAAACAAGAGCTGGTCGATTCGGCGTCGATCGAAGCGATGCTCCTCGAGCTGTTCGGTCGTGAAGTCGATCTGCCTGCAGACGGTGAGCGCGAGTCTCCCGCGGCGGCGACGATGGCCGCCGTTCCGCTTGCACGTACGCCCGTGGAAAACACGCGCGGCCCGGTGCTCGTCCGCGTCGCGCGCGAAGTCCGACACGTCGCCGTCGTCACGCTGCGCGTGGATGATGCGTCCAACGAAACGGAAGAAGACGGCAATCAACGCACGCGCCGAATGGCCCTGAAAATCCGACAAACTCTCGACGACATCGCGTTCAAACACGGCGCGGTGTGGTCGTGGGAATCGACCTGGTCGGCACGAGCCATCGTGGGTCTGCTCGCGAATCCATCACGATCCGCCATCGATGCCGCCACGTTGGCGCTCGACGTTCATGAAGCGCTCGCCGGAGCCAGCGAAGATCTCGTCGCGCCGCTGAAGGCCGCCATCGGCATCGTTCGTGGAATCGCCGCAGGCGAACGCGATACACAAGGTCACCTCGTTCGCCACACGTTGCAACAACCGGCGGACTTTCTCGCCGATCGCGTCGGCGCGGAAACTCCGCTCGGAAAAACCTGGGTCGCAGGCGGCGTATATCGCTTGGTGCGTCGAGATTTCCGCTGGGGTGATGCCCCGGTTCTCACGCTCGGAGATACATCCGGATTCCGCGTTCCCCCGCAAATGCGCCTGTATTCGCTGGAAAGGCCGCTCACCCGCGAAGAACGCACGGACGAACTCGCGATAGGCCAAAGCGATCTCGTCGGACGTGATGCCGAACGTGCCGACTTACACACGGCGTTTCACCGTTGTGTGTCCGCGACAAACTCGAATCCGTTCGGCGCGGGAGGTGAAGATGCTCCGATGTCCCGCGTCAGCCGAGGCGAGCTCGTTTCGCGCGTGGTCATCGGCGAGATGGGCATCGGAAAAACCGCTCTCGTTTCCGCGTTTTTGTCGGATTTACCGCGTCACGTGCGGGTCATGCAGATCGAATGTTCCCCCGTGAAGATCGAGTTGCCGCTCGCGACGGTGGCCGATTTGCTGCGGGAAGTCACCGGCATGGGCCTCGATAGCGCGCTCGATGAAGTGCAGCATGCGTTGCGCGAGATCTTTGGTCCGTTCATGCGCGCACAGAGCGCACCGCGGGAAATCCTGCGTCTTGCCGAGCTCGTGACCGGCACGCAACACGGCGATCATCAAGAAGAAGACGCCAGCAACTATCGCCACGATCTCGTCGTTCAAGGCATTCGTCGTCTGCTCATAGGTTTGACTCGACGCACGCCGCTCGTGGTGGTGGTCGACGGGCTGCAATGGGCGGATCGAGCGAGTCTCGAGCTTTTCAAGGAAGTTTTGCGTCGCAACGAATCGTTTCCGATGCTCGGGATCTTGGTCACGCGCCCGGACGAACGCGTGATGCCTTTCATGGAAGGACTCGTGCACATCGAACTGCGCGGTCTCGCCCCGGAAGAACAGGTTCGTCTCGTCGAAGCGCGCCTCGGCGTTCGCGACGGAGTGGCTCCGATTTGCAGCGAATTGGTCCCGCGCGTCGCGGGAAATCCGTTTTTCTTGCTGGAAATGATCGACGCGCTGCTCGAACGCGGCACGCTCGAAATTGTCGAGAAAGACAGCGGGCGTCATGAACTGGTTCGTCATGAACGACCGGGAGAACGTGCGGAAACGCTGCCTTCGACGCTCGAACAACTCATCGGCGATCGCATTCGCGAGCTCCCCGCCGCCGAACACGATGTCGTCGCGTGGTTGGCCGTTGCCGGAGGACCCCTCACGGAAGCCGATATTTTGGCCCTGTCTCGACTTCCGGACGCGGAAGCGATCATGCGTTTGTGTGCTCGCGGGTTGTGTGATCATCGCGGTGACTCGATCGATTTTCGTCATCCGCTCGCTCGTGACGTGGCGTATTTGGCGCTCGACGCCCCCAAACGATCCCGTTTGCATCATCTGCTCGGTGAACACCTGTCGCGTACGCCGCTCGCGCGAGGTTTGTCCGCGGCCATCGTTGCTCGGCATTTCGCGCGCGGCGAAGCCCCGGTTCAGGCCGCCGAGATGTACCTCGAGGCTGCCGCATCGGCGCGGGCGACGCATCAAGAGCAGCTCGCGCTTCGATATTACCAGCGTGCGCTCGGGCTTTTGCCCCCCACCGATCAACGACAAATGACCGCCCACGCGGCGCTCGAAGCGATCTACCGGCACCTCGGGCGACGCGCGGAACGCCGCAAACACCTCGAATACCTGCGCGATCTGGCCAGGCGTAGTGGAAAAGCGCGTAGGGCAGCGTTGGCTCTCGTCCGAACGGCGCGTATCGACTGCGATGATGGGCAATTGGCGCGAGGTTTGCCGGTGGCGGAACGGGCCACCGAAGCGGCGCGTATGTCGCGACAACCGGCGCTCGAAGTCGAAGCGTTCACGATTTTATCGGAAATCCTCGGCGATCTTGGTGATGTCCGCGGCGCCATCGAAGCTTGCGAACGCGCCTTGAACGTCGCCAAAGTCGCCAAACTACCTCCGCGTATTCGCGCCGAAGTGCTTCGTTCCAAGGGCGTCTTGTTACGCCGTGTCGGACGCGTCGACGAAGCCGTCACCGCGCATGCCGAAGCGATCGCCGTGTTTCGCGTCGTCGGAGCGCGTCGCAGCGAAGCCCGCGCCAAGAACGCCTTGGCATACGCCATGTTTGTCATGGAACGCTTCGAAGACGCCATCGCCTTGGGTTTGTCCTCGATCAGCATCGATCTGGCCATCAGCGGACGCTTTCAAATCGCCAAAACCCTGAGCAACGTCGGACAAGCGTACGCGCGTCTCGGCGATGTCGAACGCGGCTTGAGCTACCTGAAGCGAGCCCGCGAAGCCCACGAACGTTACGCCGATCAAGACTCCCGCGCCGATACGCTCCTGTGTTCAGCCGAAGTGCTCCTGGAACACGGCGCCGTGCACGAAGCAGCCACTTTGTGCGGCGATGCCGGTGCCCTCGTCGCCGTGACCGGCAGCGCTTACGACACCGTGCATGAACGCATCGTCCGCGCCTTGATTGCTCGAGCCGAGAACCACGCGCTCGATGCCATTCATTACGCCCAAGCCGCGCGAAAACTCGCCGAACCGCAGGGCCTTTTGAGCTACCACATCTACGCGACCGCCATTGAAGCCGCCGCCCGGATCGATGCCCAAGAACATCACACCGGGGTTTTACTTGCTCGAACAGCTCTCGGCGCCATCGAATCCACGAGCTCCGAATACGGCATCGAAGTTCGCGCGCTTTGCACGGATGCTCTTCGTCGCGCGAGCCCCTTGGGCCTACGTGATGCGCTCTTCCGTGCATCCGCCCACGTGCGAGCGGTCGCGGCGCACATACGAGATATACGATTGCGTGACCTGTTCTTGCGAAGAACAATCGTTGCGCGCATTCTGTCGGAAGCAGACAGTCTCGGGTTCGAATCAAGTCGATCCGAGCCCAAGAATCGCGGCGAGTTGGCATGACAGCACGATCGACGAAACGAGCCGGCACTGGACGGCGCAAAGTGGCGCTCAGTCTCTCGGGCGGTGGAGCCCGGGGCGCGTATGAAGTCGGCGTACTTTCGTACGTGCTCGACGCGTTTGCCCGGGTACGAGGTGCCGCGCCACGAATCGACATTTTGTGCGGAACGTCGGTCGGCGCGATCAACGCGTGTTTCTTGGCGGCGCACATGGCCGACGCGACGACGGGTATTCGCCGTCTCGCGAATTTGTGGACCGAGCTCGATTTGCCCGATGTTCTCGGATTTGGATTTCGCCAAGCATTGGGTTTGCCCCGAGTCCTCTTCGGCGGAGGAACGGATTCGGCCGGAGTGTTTGACGTCGCGCCCATGGCCAAACTCGTCGAGCGCGAAATTCCCTGGCGTGCCGTATCTCGCACCTTGCGCCACGGGCACCTCGGAGCCCTCAGCGTATCGACGACCGAAGTCGCCTCGGGCCGCACGGTCATTTTCATGCAAACCGGGCCCGACGGAGCATTGCCCACGGTGGCTCCACCGCGAACCATCATTCGAGGCGCGCATATCGGGCCCCTGCACGCCCTCGCTTCCGCCGCAATTCCCATTCTTTTCCCGCCCGTACGTATTGGTCGGGAACTCTTCATGGATGGTGGGGTTCGTCAAAACACACCCATTGCCCCGGCGTTGCGACTCGGCGCGACGCACGTTTTTGCCATTGGTTTGTCGAAGGACGTTTCCGGCGTGAGCACCTCACCGGAAGACGAAAAAGTCCCCGGCGCAGCCTTTTTGCTGGGCAAAATCCTCAATGCCTTCTTGCTCGATCACATCCAAACCGACCTCGAAGTGATGACGCGCATGAATCACATCATCGAGGACGCCGAAAAAATGTACGGTTCGGAATTCTTGCATCGAGTCAATGGCATGGCCGAACGCCGCGGCGCGATGCCCTACAGCAGCATTCGTTCCCTCGTGGTTCGTCCTTCCGAAGACATCGGGCGCCTCGCTGCGGAATACGTTCGTCGGGGAAATATTCGCGGCGGTCACGCGGTCGTGCGACGCGTATTGACGCTGGTGGACGTGGGAGAAGGCACGGAAGCCGATTTGGCGAGTTATCTGTTGTTCGATGGCGCGTTTGCCCGCAGGCTGATCGACTTGGGCCGTGCGGACGCCGAAGCGCGTAAACACGAAATCGCTGAATTCTTTGGTCATGCCGCCGAGGATGACGCGCCGGTGGAAGCGGAAGGTGCCGAGTGGAGCATTCCGCCGTACGTCGAGTAAAACGATTTACTTGGCACGCGTCATGGTTCGTCCCAGGTAGCTCGCTTTGTAAATGGCCGCGCGAGCCATTTGGAAAAACCCGACCGGGACGATTCCGCGCCCGGATCGGAACGGATCGAAGAGCAACGTCGATTCGTCGACGGGCGATTTTTCACGCAAAACGATCATCGCGACATCGGTCCAGATGGCTCCCGGTCTCGTCGATCGCATTTCGAGGCGCAAAACAGCGGTGCCTGCGGCGACACGCGCCTCCAGTTTTTGCCGCCGCGTGCGTAAATTCGACGGTAAGCGCATCGTGACGATGCGGAATTTGACGCGGCCGAGACCTTCGACGGCAAACGGCAAAAGCGCCGGATACTGATTGGCAAAAAAATCGTGTTGCCGAGTGAAAAGTGGGGCCACCGGCATGAGCGGCAATGCGGGAATGGTGGCAAAAAGCAGATCTTGATCGCGAGGTCCCGGTGATTTTGCAGCGGATTTGTCGGAATCAAGGAAACGAACGGCAATTCCGAGAATATCGGGCCATTCCTTTTCATTCCGCCACCATGCACTGGACAAACGCACGATCGCCGGACCTTGAAGGCGTTTGGCCAATTCTCCAATCGGTCCCTCTTTGGCCAGAGGATCCACCCGCGCGGAATAAAGAACGCCGTCGGGATGAAAAAGTCGAGCGTTCCGAGTCAAACTGCCCAGCGCCGCCAAAGGCGCGGCAATGCCGCCCATCAAGCGTCCCCATGCTTCCAGGATGCGCATGTTCGTCCCCCCTGGTGCATTCTTAAAGACCGAGCGGCACCTACCGCAAGGG
>CAYSYX010000118.1:0-22083 GCA_964435055.1 uncultured Polyangium sp.
GCCCTTGCGTTCGGAAGTGGAAACGGCTGTGCGGCTCAGGTTGGGCGCGTTGTTTTCGGGGCCGGGGAAGATCGTCTTGGGGTCGGACGAGGTTGAAGTGCAATCGTCCAGGCGAAAGGTTCGATGGTCGCGACAAACGCATCCATTGGGTATTTGGCTGCCGTTTGGTGAAGTGTAAACGATGGATGCCTCGTGATTGCGGGCGAAGCCTTCTCCGAGTCGTAATGGGACGCCGACGTCACTGGGATCGAAGGGGTGGCGTCTGCAATTCGCCATTGCCCTCGACCAACCCGCGTTGACCTCCCGGCAAAAGGGCCGCTTGGTTTCTGCGGCCGACGGGATTGCGCGGAATTTGCAGCAAAAAACGCGTCACCGTGGCTTTGTCGAAACGCCTCGACATCCAAAACAAATCGTATTCGTTGATTTTGTCGAGCGTCCGAATGTGTAAATCATTCATGCGCGCCAAAATGCGATTTCGCGAAGCGTCGATGCGGTCGCGTTTTTCTTCCCACTTCAAGCCGCCGATTTCATCGTACGCCAAGGTGGTTTGTCCCGTCTTGAGTCGATCGAGGCCTTCGCGCACAACGATGCCCGCTTTTTCGGGTTCTACGCCCATTCCTGGAAACAAATAAAACCCTTGGAAACACCCGACGATGTCGATTTCTTCGGCCAAGGTTTCCACGAGGGCGATCGTCGCGTCGACGTCTTCTTCCGTTTCGTGAAAATACCCGGCGATGAAATTGACGCGGTTGATGATCCCCGCGCGGTGCGTATTCCGTAACGAATCGATGATGTCTTTGGACAAAAGTCCCTTTTTCATCAATTCGAGGATCTTGTCGCTGCCGGATTCGGCGCCGTAATTGAGGAGCAAGCACCCCGACGCGCGCATCAAGGTCGCGAGCTCGGCGGAAATGTTCGTCGGACGGCAGGAATCGGTCCATTGAATGTCGGCCAGGTTATCGATGAGCCTGCGGCAAAATTTCTCGACCCACTTGGCGCTCGAATTGACCAAATTGTTCAGAAACATGAAGTCGCGAACGCCGTACATTTCTTTGAACTTCAAGAGTTCGTCGACGCTTTTTTCCGGGGATTGAATGTCGAGCCATTCTTTGGCGCTGCAAAATTCACATTTGGCCGTGCAGCCTTTGACGAAACCGTACGGCAAATACGCAAAAGGAGCGATCTCTTCGCCTTTGTAAAGCCCCGCTTCCCGCAATGCATCCAGCAATTCCTGCGTGGGTTTGCCCATGTACCGGGAAAAATCCACGTCGTCGAAATCGGGCCTGGGCATTGCATTGAGGTGCGAACGAATGAGTTTATTCTTGTGCACCACGCCGTCGCGCCGTGACCATACGCCGGGAATGTCGGACGCGCGACGATCGCGATACGCTTCCAAATGCAAAAGCCCGAGCAGCGGAACTTCCCCGTCGCCGTCGACCACATAATCAAATGTATTCGGCGTATCGAGCGCTCGATCGCCGTCGACTTGATCGCGCTCGCCTCCGAGCACCGTCGGAAACCCGATGCGTTCTTTCACGAACCGGGCGAGGCACGTGGCGATGTTCATTTGAAAATGCCCGAAATAATCGACAATGGAAAATCCAACGAGGATTCGTTGTTCGGATTCCTTGGAGGTCAAAAGATCCGGGCCGAATGAAGCCCAAAGTTTTTCCAGAGCGGACGATATTGCGGCAATGGTTTTTCCTTCGAGCCACTCGCGAACCAGGTTATCGTCGGCAAAACATTCGAGCGGTTCGTGGGCGTGCAGAATTTGCAAATCGACGACGCGCGTCTTGAATCCGTGACCTCGCGCAAACGCGGCCAAACGGGCCGTCGCCAAAGACGGCAATTCGAGCTCGTCGTAGCTGTTGCGATAACGTGGAACATGAATGAGAGCCAGTTCGATGGGACGGTTCCACAAGCGTTTTCTGTAGTCGGAAAGCATCCATTTGACGTCATTACGCGCGATGTGCAATTCGGCAAGGCAAATGGGGGAACGCCTGTAATATCGCGAATTGGTCAACGCATGAATCACGGCCATTTCCAGGCGATCCGGCACATTTTCCAGTTGCACCGGACCACTGCGCAGGGGAGCTTTGCGGGTCAGGGATGCGCCCGTTTTTCCCCAGCGACAAACCAAGGAACCTCGTTGCATGACGACTTCGACTTCCAGCGGACCTTCGCCTTGCATTTCCGCGTCGAAATCGATTTCGCAATAAAGGTCGTAGCCGAGATACGCGTGGGCCGTGAAACGATCGGCTCCTTCGCAATCGACGGCTTCGGTCACTTGGAGATAAGCCATTACGCCGGGGCGGAGAATTTCGAGTATGGAGATTGCGTCGCGCACCCAAAGGCCCATGCGATCGTAGGCGCAATCGAGGTTTTGTCCGGTGATTCTGTTGTACGGAGCAAATGGCGTTCGGGTGGAAGCGGGGCGGGCAATGCGTCGTCCGGCCGGTGAACGGACGATGATATGCGTTGCTTCGCCCATGGATTCTTTGCGTGTCTCTTCGACGAGGGCCAGGAAACAAGGGTCGATCGTGCGCGCGGCAGCGTCGTATACGTGCGTGCGCGGGGTATTGTCTTCATCGAAATGGACGCCGAGGCCGGGGGACAATACGACGCGTATGTCATTTTCGACCATGGCCGGAAGAAATGCGTATAACTGCTCGGCCGTGACGTCATTGGCGATCACGATACACGCGGCTTTGTCTTCGAGTTGAGCGGCGAGTGTGGAGGCTCGGGGCAAAGCCTCCGGCATGGTCGAGGAAATGATGCGGATTTTAGGCCCCAAACGCGCAAGATATGCGGCGAGGGCGGTGGTCGACTCGATTTGGCCGCCGATCGCGATGACCACGGATTGCTGTTTGCCCTTCGGATCCTGCATCGAGGCATGTATCGGTCAAAGCTGAAATGTCGTCAAGGGATTGTTGCGGCGCGGGAGGTTTTTTAGGGGGCACGAAGCGGGCGAAGGACCGTCGGAAATTTGAATTGTCGTCGGCGCGTTCGAAAAATCGTGGTAGGATGCGCGCCGGTTGATTATGTCTACTTTGCGCAACGATTTTTTGGATTCGCAATTCGAGGTGCCGCGATTTGCGCGTCCCGTGGTGCTCGAAGAACATGTCCGGGCGTTGCCTGATGGGGCGACGTGCAAGGGGCTTTTCTTTCATGACATCATCGAGCATTTGCGGACGGGGGCGCCGAATCACGCTCTATTGGCACGAGATGGATTGGCGTCGAAACGGTACGTACATTTTTTCGATTATTCGTATGCCGATTACATGCGCGTTTTGCACGGCACGGCATCGGCGATATTCCCCGCAGTGCCGGTGGGCGAGGGATTGCGGCGTCTTGGTCGGTCGAGTTACGTCGCGTTATTGAACAGCCAAGTGGGAAAGGTCGTATTCGGTGTTTTGGGGACGGATGTGCGTCGGGTGCTCGAAATGGGGGCGCGCGGGTATCAGATATCGTTGAATTTCGGCAAAGTGGAAGTCGAAGTGCTCGGATCGGATCGACTTCGTTATTATTTTCGGGATCTTCCGGCGTTTCTCGAGACGTACCAGGTGGGGGTCATCGAAGGGGCGATGCAGGTGTGCGGTTTTGAAGGTCAAGTGCGCATCTCAATGAAGAATTTGGGTAATGCGAGTTTGGATGTCCGGTGGTGGAAACGCGCGGGTGGCGGTGGTGAGGGTGCCAAGTAAAACGTATTGATGGATCCTCGGACGCGTTGTGGTGCGTCGGAAGGGTCGGACGTTTTTCTCGCCCAGGTTTGTCGGATGCCGGATGGTTCCGCGGCGAAGTTGTGCCCCCCGAAAATTTGCAAACGAACTCTTGCCACCGGATCTGCACGGTGGTAGTCGTGGACAAACATTGGCTTCTTCTACGCCATGGGAGTGGTAGATCATGCGCACAATCAGCAAACGACCGACCTTGACTCACTGCGGTATGCTTGCCGCGACGGCGACATTGCTTTTGTCCGTCGATGCACAGGCGATTCAATTGTTTTCGAACGGGCCGTTGAGCACGGGCGGTACGGCCAAGAATGGCACGGCGGCACCCGCGGGAACGACGTGGAGCGAGGTGCAAAACGACACCGGAAATACCACGGAGAGCAATACGAACGCGGGGTTTGGGGCGATTACCGGCCAAAACCGTCTCGCCGACGACTTCGTGGTTCCGCCGGGGGAAACTTGGACGATTACGCATTTCGAGTTTTATGGGTACAAGACGGGATCCGCCCCGACTCCTTCGCCCTTCGCGAGTTACACGATTCGGGTTTGGAATGGTCCGCCGAACAATATGGCGTCGATGGTTTTGGCGGGTGATGCTACGACAAACCGAATGACGGCGAGCGTCGATGCGACGATGTATCGTATTTTCAATACGGTCGTTCCCACGCCGACACCTACCACGTTGACCCGCAAGATCTGGCTGAACACGGTAACCTTGCCCATGCCGCTCACGGCGAACGCCGGGACGTATTGGGTGGACTGGTCGTCGTTGGATACCGCGGCGACCGGCAATTTCCATCCGTCGGTGACCATCGTGGGGGCTCGTGGACGGGCCAATGCGAATGGTCTGCAATTTGCCAATGCGTCAAACGCGTGGGTTCCGCTTGTCGACGCGGGTAATCCCGCGACGGCGCCCGATATCGCTCAGGACATGCCGTTCAACGTGTACGGTACGCGTACGGCGACCTGCGGCGACGGCATTCGCGTCATGGATCTCGAAGGTTGTGACGACGGCAATATGGTCAACGGCGACGGTTGCGATAACAACTGTACGGTTTCGGCCTGCGGCAATGGCATCGTTGCCGGAATGGAAACGTGCGACGACGGCAATACGACGAGCGGCGACGGCTGCGATTCGAACTGCACGATGACCGCCTGCGGCAATGGCATCATGACCATGGGCGAAGCGTGCGACGACGGCAATATGGTCAATGGCGACGGTTGCGATATCAATTGCAGCGTTTCGGCCTGCGGCAACGGCATCATTGCTCCCAATGAAATGTGCGACGATAACAATACCGTCGACGGCGACGGCTGCGATTCGAACTGCACGATGACGGCTTGCGGCAATGGCATCATGACCATGGGCGAAGTTTGCGACGACGGCAATTTGATGAGCGGCGACGGCTGCGATTCGAACTGCACGCTGTCCGCTTGCGGCAATGGTATCTCCGCCGGCTCCGAAGGTTGCGACGACGGCAATCTGATGGATGGCGACGGCTGCGACTCGAACTGCACCATGACCGGTTGCGGCAATTCCGTCATCACCATGCCCGAAGTCTGCGACGACGGCAATTTGATGAACGACGACGGATGCGATAACAACTGTACGCCGACGGGTTGCGGCAACGGCGTCACGACCGGAATGGAGACCTGCGACGACGGCAATATGGTCGAAGGCGACGGTTGCGACACCAATTGCACGATGAGCGCGTGTGGCAATGGTATCACGGGCGGAACCGAAGGTTGCGACGACGGCAATAAGATGGACGGCGACGGTTGCGATACCAATTGCACGGTGACGGCTTGCGGCAACGGCATCATGACCATGGGCGAAGCGTGCGACGACGGCAATACGACGGACGCCGACGGTTGCGATTCGAACTGCACGGCGACCGCCTGTGGCAATGGCGTCATGACCGATAAAGAGGCGTGTGATGACGGCAATGCGATCGAAGGCGACGGTTGCGACACGAATTGCACGGTGAGCGCTTGCGGCAACGGCATCAAAGGCGATCCCGAAGCTTGTGACGACGGCAATATGGTCGAAGGCGACGGCTGCGATTCCAATTGTACGGCGACCGGTTGCGGCAACAACATCAAGACCGACGGCGAAGCTTGCGACGACGGCAATTTGACCGATGGCGACGGCTGCGATTCGAAGTGCCAAGTCGAAGGTATGGGCGGTGCCGGTGGTGGCGGTGCTGGTGGCGGCGCTGTCGGCGGCGGTGGTGGTGCCGGTGGTGGTAGTGAAGGTGGAATGGCCGGCACTGGAGGCACTGCCGGTTCTGGTGGTGGCCAACCATTCGATCCGGGTGGTTGCGGTTGCCGAACCGTCGGACAAACCGATTCCGCTCCGGCCTTGCCGCTGCTCGGCCTGATCGGTCTCGCGGTCGCGCGTTTGCGTCGTCGCCGTTGATCCTTCGGCGGGACAAACCTCATCGCGGACAAACCAATCCAACGTTCGTTGATTCAGACACTGACCCGGGGCACAGCGCCCCGGGCCGGTCCGTACGAATCCCCGCTCAATACGCTCCCGTGATCGTCACGCGCCTCTTCGCGTGATCGCCCTTGTCGCCTTCGCGCAATACCGTCTATCGTGCCTTGCGTGGATCTCGCGTCGCGTCGGATCCGCCCAAGGAGCCCCTCATGAGTCCCTCGAAATTCCGCCTGTGTTCCGCGCTTACGGCTTTGCCTTTTCTCATGGGTGCAGCCGACGTGATCGCCGCCGAACCCAAAACGGATACGTCGGACAAACTCGCTCCCACGACGCCTCCACCGGGTTGGGCTGGAGAGCTGGACGCTTTGTCCAAGTGGATTGCGCAACGCGACTCGGCGGGCAAATGTTCGGCGCGTTGTTTTGTGCTCGAACGATTGCGTTTGTCCGGGCGCGTGGGCGAAGGACCGCTGGAATTCGAGCTCACGGGGCGAGTTCTCACGGACGGTGCGGTCGACATTCCGCTCTTTGGGCCGCCGAAAGACGTGCGGCTCGAGGACGTGACGGAAAACGACAAAGACGCGGCGATCGGCTTCGAGCAGGATCGGTACTTTTTGCATACGGCCGCGAAAAAATTCGTATTGAAAGGAAAATTGATTCCGGGCACCGATTTGGCGCTCGTGATCCCCGGACCGCTCAATACGCTCGAAAGCGATTTTGCTTCGGGGGCGGTCGTGGAAGGAACGCGTTTGTCGGGGCTATCCAATGCGACGATTCACCTGAGCCGCCAGGAAAAAGCGGTGGAATCGGGACCGACGGTGTTTCAATTGTCGCGTGCGGTGCGCGTCGGGCGGGAGACGAATTTCGAATATCGGCTCGTGATGCGTTCGGGCAAGGACCTCGGCGTTGTGCGCTTGCCTCTTTCTTTTGGCGAAAAAGTCGTCGATGTGACGGGAGCCGCCGGATTTCGCATCGAAGAGGGCGAATTGGTTTTACCCACGTCGGGTCGTTCGGCGGAAATGACGATTACGGGAACGTTGGCGAAATTCGACGCATTGGCGGTCGATTCGCGTTCGCCTTATGAATGGTGGCTCGTGGAAAGCGACGCGGAGCATCGCGTGCTCGTATCCGGAGACGCGCGTCAAGTGGATTCTGCAGAATCGCCCATTCCGCGCACATTGCCGACATCGCGTTTGTTCTTGCTGCAAAAAGGTCAAAAACTGACGGCAAATGTCACCACATTGGCAGCCGTCGATGCGTTGGCGGCTGTCGTGCAATCGCATTCGCGCACGGTGGTCTTGACCGCGCGTGGAGACGTCGTATCGGACGACCAGCTTTATTACGAAAACAATGGCGTGGATTATTTGGCCTACGATCCCGGCGGGCGCCCGATTTACTTGGCGACGGGCGGAAAAGCCGAACGGATCATGCGTCAAGGCGAGGGAAATCAAGAAATCCTGATTCCATTGAAAACAGGAAGTCAAAACGTGCGGACGCAATCGCTTTCGCAAGCTGGTTGGAAATCGTTTGTCGGATCGGTGGACGTTCCGATGCCATCGTATGCCTTGACGGCAAGTCGTGTGGATTTGACGGTGGGTTTGCCCACGGGGTATTTCCCATTGGCGCTTTTGGGTGGCGATCGCCCGAAATGGGCCGTCGAGGGCAGCGATTTGCTTGGGGCGGGAATCGGGTTTTGCGCCGGTGCTGCGGCGGCTCGTCCGGGGGCGGAAACGCCGAGGGGACGAGCGCGAACGATTCGTATCTTGGCGGGGACGTTATTGGCGGCGCTGTTTTTCTTGTGGAACCCGGGCTTTTGGTTGTCGCTCGTGGGGCTTGGACTTCTGGGGCTGATTTGGCTCGTGGGGCGATTTTTGAAAGGTGCGGCGCGCGTAGCGACGACGGTGGTGCTTTTGGGCGGTTTGGGGCTTTTGGCCTTGATGTTTTTGTTTGCGGCGGCATCGCGAGCGCCCATGAAGAGCGCCAATGTGGATTACGAGCCTTCGCGCGCGTCGGCGCCTGCGGCGGTGGAAGCGCCGAAAGACGTGGATTCACGGACGGGCAATTGGATGGGCGGAAAAGAGGGTGGGGTTTTACAGGGCGTAACGCCTGTGCCCTTGCCATTGCCGAGTTACCGGCATTCGTTGTATGCGTCGCGTGAGCTCGTGACGAAGGATCGGCCATTCCGTCCGGTGATGTTTTACATGACGGACATGGTGGTCTTGCCGATTGGATTTTTGTGGTTGGCGGGTTTGGCGGTGCTGGTCCGTGCGCATTGGAAGCGCCTGACGGACGCTTATGCGGCGATCAAGGCGAAATTGTCGGTGAGCGAGGAGAAGGAGGAGGTGAAGGAAGTGCAGGGGGAGGGGTGAGTTCGTCGGAGTGGAATACCGTAACGTGCCCGGGGCGGAAACGGCGAAGCGGATTTGTTGATCGCGCGGAAGCGATGTGATAACCAAGCTGCGGCGGTGGCGTCGAGGAGGCTTTGAGCATGTTTGTCGAAAAGATCGAGGTTCCGGCGTTTCGGGTGTTGCGAAACGTGGTGCTCGAATTCGATCCTGCACATACGCCGAGGGTTTTTCCGCTGGGCAGTGAAAACGGCGGCGGCAAGAGCACGCTTTTGCAGCTGCTTTTTGTGTTGTTCCATTGCAGCTCTGATCCGAAGCGATTGCCGTATTTGGCGAATTTGCTTTCTACGGATGCGCATGCGGATGACGCGGAAGAACGATTGATTGCGCGATTGACGATTCGGCTGAATGATGAGCAACATGTGCTCGAATTTGTGTCGTTGAGTGATGGGTTTTTGAAGAAGCATTTGGGGGCGGCGGCGGTACTCCTAGGTTTTATGGCCGAGCCGATGATCAAGACAATCAGTGACACGATCGATACGGCGTCAATACAGCTCAAACAACATCAGGATGCGAATAACGTCAATTGGTCGACAGCATTCAACAACCCATACACAGAGATTTGGATACGAACAGCATTGGGCGGTGATCCGGTTGATGCGCCTATGCCTAAATCCGAAGTAGAATTGCGTGGCTATTTGACTTCAACGATCAAGAAGTTAGAGCGCAAGGTGGGCGAGCACCACGTCGGACTCGAATTCGCAAATGCCGAGTTTGATCGCATTCGACACCTGCTTGGCGCATTTAATTATCACTATGTGACACCGTACGAGATTTCAAGCAAAGTCGCGACACATCGACGCGCGATTGTTTGTCGTGTTGTTGGCCAATCGGCGGATAGAGCTCACGCTCTGCTCAATGGATTGGCTGCAAAAATATTTCTCCTTGGCCCGTCGAATCAACAATACCTTTTTCTCACCAAAGACGTGCGCAAATCCCTGCTTCGAGCACCCCGACGCGATGCCAAAGGGACGGTTCGTCCGCAAATCGAATACATGCAGCATCTCGATGAAGCGGAAACCAAAATGCCGGGGTTCTTCGCCTACGATTGGCTGTCCGTCGATCCTCTATTGCAGCTTTTCTTTGATGCTCGAGACGCAGATTTCAAGCAGGTTGTGAAAAATGGCAAATACGGCGACAGCTTTACCCAATTGATGCGAGAAGTCAATTCGCTGCTTCTTGGCAAACAGGTGCGTCCGTTATTCGATCAGCAATCGAACCAGGTGATAGGAATCGAATTTGTCGTCGTTCGAGCCGATGGCCAAGAAACGATTTTGAACGTCGAAGATCTCTCCCAAGGTGAACTCAAACGCTTGATGATCTACACGTGGCTTCGTGCGCACCGCGCCGTCGATGCGTTTGTCCTCATCGATGAAATCGAAGCGTCGTTTCATCCCGATTGGCAATACGGCATCATTCGCGACCTGCAAGAGTGGGCCCCGAAAAACCAATACATTCTTGCAACCCACTCGTACGAACTGTGTACGGCGCTCACACCCGCGCACGTGCGGACCCTCGAACCGCCTCTTCGACCTGGTCAATCCAGTGCGGCCGGCGAGTAAACGCGATGGAACACGTGGGCCGATTGGTGAACGCGATTTTGCGGTCGCCGCAAATCAAAAACAAAGCGGTTGTGCTGTGCGAAGGCGATTTACCTCCCGACGAATTTCGACGCCTTAGCCCGCAAAACTACGCCAAATGCGAACGCTTGCCCGATGCCAATTTTTACAAGGCCAGCGTCCCTCGACGTTGGCACAATTCTCGAACGCCGGCATTCTTCAATTGCGGCGGACGCGCGGAAGTCTTGGAAACGTACGAAGCATTGCGGGAAAAACACGCCAAAGCTCCGACGAATTCATACCTCGACCCAGAAAAACTCTACGCTCTCGTCGACCTCGATATCCAAACGAAAAACCTTCCGGATGGATATCCCTGGAAAAACACCGAAGAAATCCACGAAGCTCTTTACGTCGATGGCGCCCTGAAGTTGCCGGTGGATGATCGGCACCGTATTTGGGTGACGGCACTCGTTCATAAAGAAGCGTTTTTCCTTTTGCCCAGCATGTCCACGGCGCTGGTACATGGTGTGCGCCCGTTTTGGAAAGAAAAACCACTCGACCTTCGCGCCATGCATGCGGCTTTGGCGGGTACGCTCGGAGAAGTTCGGGACATTTGCGATCGTTTTGATCTCGTCAAAGCTCGAATGCGTCGTTATGCGGCGGGATTTCGTTTGGCATGTACGGATGCCGTCACAATGGGGCAATCGTGGCTTGAGCTGGCAAACACTGCAAACGATGACGATTACGAAGCGCTGTCGCGCGCTTTATTGGCCGTGGCAAAAGCCAAAATGGTCTGGGAAGAAATCGTTCCGGATCCAGCGTATGCGAATGAGATACGGGCGGAGAATTTTCGGGACCAACTTGCGCTGAAAATAGCCGCGGCTATCTCCGTGCTCGAACCGAATGCGCACCCATTGGCAGGTTTTTTCGCCTGGCTCGAACCGCGACGCTAATCAACCCTTCCCGAGCGCCTTACGCCACGACGCGCGCTCCAATACCCGCGTCGCCCACGCACTCACGTTCGGTCGCTCCGCAATGATGTCCCCCGCCTTCGTGTCGAACAAATATTGCAAATACGGCGCGTACGCGATGTCCGCCAACGAAAACTCACCCACCAAGTAATCCTTGCCCACGAGCGCTCGCTCCAGCACGTCCAGCGCCTTCGCCGCTTCCGCTTTCCCCTTCGCAATCACCTCCGGGTCCGGCGTCGTCCCCTTCATCGGCGCAAAAAAGACCTCGAGGATCGCTTTCATCGCCGGCGGGCTGAAATACGACTGCTCCACGCTGATCCATTGCTCCATCCGCGCTCGGTCCTTCAGATCCTTCGGCGACAAGCTCGCCCCTTCGAGCTTCGCGTCGAGGTAGCGCAAGATGGCCCGCGATTCGTACAAGACGAACCCGTCGTCATCCTCGAACGCCGGCACGACGCCAAACGGATGACGCGCCAAGTGTTCCTCGGACTTCTGCGCCCCCTTCATGATGTCAACCATGACAAACTCGGCGCTCACACCCTTCTCAGCAAGCAAACACAACACCTTGCGCGTACACGTGCTCGCCGGATGACCGTAAACCTTCATGGCTCTTCTCCTCTCGTGGACAAACCCGTCCGTTGCGGAACGGATCTTGTACCCGTGCATCAGCGCGACGTCTACGCGGGCTAGCGAAGCAGGAACTTGCTGAGCGCGAAAAGCGCCACCATGCCCAGCGCCACTCCCACAGCTGCGGCGATGACCAGGACAAACTTGCCCGACCATGGATCCGATGCCGCCGCGCCGTTCAGTTGGTAACGCTGACTCACCGTCGTGTGCGCGTGTGCCGCGGGGTTCGGTGAGCGCTGCGATCCGGGCATCGACACTTGCAACGGCACTTGCATCGCCGCCGGAGCAAGCGGATGCGGACCCGTCGGAACGACTTGTCGCACCGGTTGCATCTCTTGCACGATCGCTTCGAGTCGTGCAGCGAGTGTTGCCGTGGTTGGACGTCGCTCGCGTTCGCGCTTCAAACAATCGTCGATGAGCGTCGCGAGTGCCGGAGGTAGATCGGGTCGTCGCGACAGCGCAGGATCGGCGTCGCGCGTCATGATGCGAACCATGAGCGCGTTGTAGTTCGGTGCTTCGTGCGGAAGCGTTCCCGTGAGCGCTTCATAGAGCACGACACCGAGCGACCACACGTCGGCACGGCCATCGATGTCTTCGCGCCCCGCTGCTTGCTCGGGACTCATGTACGCGGGTGAACCCACGACCGTGCCCGTTCGCGTGAGCGTCATGTGCTCGGCCGTGTTGTTGCCTTCGACCATTTTGCTGATGCCGAAGTCGAGGATCTTCAGCACGAGTTGTCCGGTGGGACCGCGATGCGCGAAGAGGTTCGCGGGCTTCAAATCGCGATGAATGATGCCTTGCGTGTGCGCGAGTTCGAGCGCGCGAATGACGCCGATCATCAGCTCCGTGAGCGTTCGCGGATCGAGCGTGCGTTCACGAGCGATCCACTGATCGAGCCCTTCGCCGTGAAGCAGTTCGAACACCAAGAAAGGCGATCCATCTTCGGCTTGCCCGAGGTCGAGGATCTCCGCGATGGCCGGACTACGCACACGTCCACTCGCCTTGGCTTCGTTGAAAAAGCGCTGGAGTTGAACGGAATCCGTAGCGACGTCGGGATGCAGAATTTTGAGCGCAACTTCGCGATCGATGAGCTCGTTCTTTGCAGCCCAAACGGTTCCGCTCGCACCGGAGCCAAGCATCCGAACGAGACGATATCGAGACTGAAGCAGATCACCCGGGTTCAAAAGGTCGGCGCGAGGATAACCCAGGTTGGGGGCGAGCGTATCAAGTGTCGTAGTAGAGATAGAACTCGTGCGGAACGGGGCGAAGTCGCACGGCATCGATCTCGCGTTCGCGTTTGTATTCGATCCACGTTTCGATCACGTCGCGGGTGAAGACGTCGCCGCGCAAGAGGAACTCGTGGTCCTTTTCGAGCGCCGCGAGGGCTTCGTCGAGCGACCCCGGGCACTTCGGAACCGTCTGCAATTCCTCGGGCGAAAGCGCGTAAATGTCCTTGTCGAGCGGATCACCCGGGTCGATGCGGTTCTGAATACCGTCGAGTCCCGCCATCATCATCGCCGCGAACGCGAGGTACGGATTGCACGAAGCATCCGGGAAGCGAACTTCGATGCGCCGTCCGTTCGGCGAATTTCCCGCGGCCACCGGAATACGAATCGACGCGGATCGATTGCGGCTCGAGTAGGCCAAGTTCACCGGGGCTTCGTAGCCCGGAACGAGGCGTTTGTAGCTGTTCGTCGTCGGGTTTGTCAAGGCCGCTAGGGCTTTGGCGTGCTTCAAAATGCCGCCGATGTACCAGCTCCCGAGGTCGGACAAACCCGCGTATCCATCACCCGCGAACAGGTTTTTCCCGTCCTTCCACAACGACTGATGCGTGTGCATGCCGCTGCCGTTGTCTCCGAAGAGCGGCTTGGGCATGAACGTGGCTGATTTTCCGTGCTTTTTCGCCACGTTTTTCACGACGTACTTGAACCAGAGCAAGTTGTCCGCCGTCGCCGTGAGCGTCGAGAACTTGATCCCGATCTCGCATTGTCCCGCGCTCGCAACTTCGTGATGACCCACCTCGACGATGATCCCGCTGTCCATCAACGTCGTCATCATGTCGGCGCGCACATCGACGAGCGAATCGTTCGGGGCGACCGGGAAGTAGCCTTCTTTCGGGCGGATTTTGTGTCCGAGGTTTGGCCCGGCCTTGCTCGAGTTCCACGAAGCTTCCGCCGAATCGAGCTCGAAGAAACCACTGCGCGGCGAGCTTTCGTAGCGGATCGAATCGAAGACGAAGAACTCGGCCTCCGGACCCATGTACGCGGTGTCCGCGATGCCCGTGGAGCGCAGATGATTCTCCGCTTTCTTCGCGATGTACCGCGGGTCGCGACCGTAAGGTTGCCCCGTGATCGGATCGGAGATTTTGCAGACGAGGCTCAACGTCTTTTGTACCGGAAACGGATCGATCCGCGCCGTCGCCGGGTCGGGGGTCATGAGCATGTCCGACGCGTTGATCGGCTGCCAACCACGCACGGACGAACCATCGAAACCGATGCCCTCTTCGAACAAATCTTCCGTGAGCCGGTTGGCGGGGATCGTCGTGTGCTGCCAGATGCCGGGCAAATCGATGAACTTGAGGTCGACGAACTTACAATCGTGATCTTTGGCGAATTGAATGACGTCTTTCGGTTTCATGACTCTTTCCCAACGGGTTTCCGTGTGTTTTCGAAGACGAACGAGTTTGTCTCGGACGCTTACGAAACACGTCTAGATTGCGTCTTCGCCCCGCTCTCCCGTGCGGATGCGAATCGCTTCATCAATCGAGCTGACGAAGATCTTTCCGTCGCCAATCCGTCCCGTCTTGGCGCTCTTCTCGATCGCGTCGGTGACGCTTTGGACGAGGTGATCGGGGACGACGATCTCGAGTTTTACCTTTGGAACGAAATCGACTACGTAGGCTGATCCGCGGTAGACTTCTTTCTTTCCGCCGGTACGTCCGAAGCCTTTGACTTCGGTGACCGTCATGCCCTGAATGCCAACTTCGGCGAGGGCATCTTTGACCTCGTCGAGTTTGAACGGCTTGATGATTGCTTCGACCTTCTTCATCGCTCGACCCGTTGCTTTCTACGGCTCGTTTCGTTTCGGGAATGTTTCGAGACCATCGACTCGGGAAAAAAATTCAGCGATGCGCCTAAGCTCGATAAACAAGTTTGGCAAACGGATCTTGCGATCAAGCGGACTGCGTGGCGCAACGATGAAGACTCGGCCCCAGGCTTTGCGAGCCTCGAAAGTGACAATCGGCGTCAACGAACGACGCGTTGTTGTGTGTAGGAGCTGCCTCGCCTACGATTCCCCCCGCAACGAACCGTTTCGCGACCCGTTGAACTGATGGCCTCACCGACGTCGACGAAGATCCCGGTAGGTACCATCCTGTCGGACAAGTACAAAGTCACCCGCGAGATCGGTCGTGGGGGGATGGCTGCTGTCTACGAAGCCGAAAACATCGGCATCGGTAAACGCGTCGCCATCAAGGTACTCGCCCAAGAACTGACGGCGTCGACCGTCGTCGTGGAACGGTTTTTCCGGGAAGCACGAGCCGCCGCGGCGATCCGCAGCCCGTACATCTGCGACGTCTACGACTCCGGCAGACTCGAAGAAGGCCCGCCCTTTCTCGTCCTGGAATTGCTCGAAGGCGAATCGCTGTACGAGCGCATGACGAAGGTCCGCTACTTCGACATTCAAACCACGTTGGCCATCGCCACGCAGGTTTGTCGAGGCCTGACCAAAGCCCATGCGGCAAACATCGTTCACCGCGATCTGAAGCCCGAAAACATCTTCATCGGCAAAGACGAAGACGGCGCGCTTCTCGCCAAAATCCTAGATTTCGGTCTCGCCAAGTTCTACACGCCGCTCGATGGCTCGGGTGACGCGAAGCAGCAGCGTTTGACCCGGGAAGGTGCGGTCTTCGGAACCCCCGCATACATGAGTCCCGAGCAAGTTCGCGGACAAGGCGCCGTCGATCATCGCGCCGACCTGTGGGCCCTCGCGTGCATCGTGTACGAATGTTTTACGGGACGAACAGTTTGGCAAACCGAACAGGGCGTCGCGATGACGTTCGCGCAGATCGCGAGCGCTCCGGTCCCCGATCCGCTCGTGTATCGCCCGGACTTGCCGCCGTCGTTCAAAGACTGGTTCGAACGAGCGCTCGATCGACGCATCGACCAACGATTTCAAACGGCCAAAGAGTTCTCCGAAGAGCTCGTCGGAGCGCTCGATCCGGCCGCGCGTCTCGATGCCTCCGGCGCGTTTCGCCAGGACACGAGCGGCCTGTATCACGCGCGGCAGCCTGCTGTTGTGCCGCCGCAGGTGGGCGAACCGCGCGAGTTTTCTCTGCCGCCTCCGCCTCCGACGAGCACGAAGGCGCAGGAAGCTCAACCGGCCCTATCCGCACAAGGTGCGACGCGAGGATCAACGGCGACGTTCGAAGCTCCTCCGCGTGGTCCGAGTGGTCCGACGCAGGAACCGCAACCGAGCAACGTTGCGCAAGACAAACCATCCCGCGGTGGCACGGTCGTGCTCATCGCGTTGTTGGCTGCGGCGTTGGGCGTAGGCGGCGTGTTTGCTTGGTCCAAGATTCGCTCCGATCAACAAACGCCGACGGGAACGCCATCCGCGTCGGCGCCGGTCGTCAGCGCCGCACCGTCGGCATCGGCGGTTCCCAGCGCAAAAGCTCAACCCGAGCAGCCCGCGACGCCGTTGCTTCCCTGGCGTACGTCGGTGTCGGAAGCCCAGGACAAACTCAAGGCGAACGACCATAAAGGTGCGTTCAAAGCGCTCAAGGAAGCCTTCGACAAAGGCGGCCATGGCGTGCCGCGCACGATGCTCGATCAGGTCCAAGTGGCCATCAATTCGGATGCGGCCAAGTCGCCGTGTTCGTTGACGGGCCTCGGTCGACCGCGAACGTATGACCTCCAATCGCTGGTGCCCAAACGAATCAGTTCGGGCCGCCCGCACATTGCTTTGGGGTCAAACGGTCCCGTGGTGGTCTGGACCGACGCGCATGAAGGTCCCGAGCATGCGTTTGCTGCGGTCCTCAACGACTCGTTGCGTACGGTTGCCGATCCCGTCGACATCACGCCCGAGGGTGGAAGCGTTCGTCTTCCCGTCGTGTTGTCGTTGGATGCGGATCTGCCGATTGTCTACACGGACGGCAAGGGCGGCAACGCCGGCGTCCATGTCCGATCCATCGCCGCGGATGGAACGATCGGCAGTCCGATGGTGAAGATCGCATCGCTCAAAGCGCCCAGCTCCGGAGCTTCGATCGCGCGAGCTGCGGACGGAACGTACGTCGTCGTTTGGGCCTCCGAGATGGACACGGGCAGTGAAGAGCTCTTCGTGCGGCGTTTGTCCGCGAAGCTCGAGCCGATGGGCGAACCGATTCGCGCGACGGATTTCGCGGCGACGGGTTTGCAAAAACCACGCGTGCGTTTGCCCGTGGTCGCGGTTGCCGGCGAAGCCGCGCAAATCACTTTTCGCCTGGAACGTTCACCGCAACAGCTGATCTACCGCATGCGTATTCCGTTCGCGAACTTCGACAAAGGCGTCGAAGCTCGCAAGAAAGGCGACACGGCCGATAACCACATCGGCGAGCTCGTCGTGGTCAACACGGACAAGATTCGCGGCGAGACAGCATCGATTGCTTGCGGCAAAGACGCTTGTTTCCTCGTGTGGGACGTCGAGACGATGGGCGGCGTATCCGCAGCGGCGATCGATCCGGCGACGGCTCAACCGTTGTGGCGGGACAAGTTCAGTCGAGCCGGCGGTCATCCCACGGTCGCGTTCGACGATGCGGGAAATGCTCGCGTCGTTTGGTACGAAAAGGGCGCGATCATGACGGCGCCGATCACGCGGGCCAAGGTTGGCGTATCGGCGAAAGTCGGTCGCATCAGCGGCACACAACCTCCCCCGGCCCTCGTTCCAGGAAAAACCCCCGGCGAGTGGTATCTGTCGTGGCTCGACTACGAAGCAGGATTGCTCGAGTCCTACGTTGGTCGCTTCCTTTGTCCGTGAACAATACCCTCGTCTTTCCTCCGCGTGCCGACTTGCACGCGCGTCCGATCGAGACCGAACGGCTCATCCTCGCTCCCGTGGATATCGCGGATGCGCAAGAGGTTTGGCTCGCCGTACAGAGCTCGCGCGCTCTGCTGCAAAAGTGGCTGCCTTGGGTCCCGTTTTACACGGAACCCGCTTCGACGGTTCGGTTTGCCGAAGCATGTGTGGCGGATTGGGACTACGGGCGGGCCTTACGATTCACCATTCGTGAGCGGGCGGGACGCACGTTTGTCGGGGTCGTGGGCCTCGAATCTTGCGTGCACATTCATCGCCAATGCGACCTTGGTTATTGGCTTCGTCGCGACGGCATGCGCAGGGGATTGATGACCGAAGCCGCCCGCGCAACCATCGAGTTTGCGTTCCGGTACATGGGTGCACATCGCATTCGGATCGCCGCCGCGACCGACAACCACGCATCGCTCCGCGTCATCAGTCGTTTGGGATTCCGCTTCGAAGGCATCGCCAGACAAGCCGAATGGGTGGATGGTCGATGGCTCGACCACGGCGTCTTTGCGCTCCTGGCGACAGACCCTCGGCCGGCTTGAACGAACGTCGTCCTGTCGTGACGAGCTTCGAACGTTGACGCATCAGCGTTGATCTTCGTTGGGAGACGTCGCGATTCGGCGCATCCTTCTGCACACCAACGTGCGACGTGGTTCGTTCCGACTGTTTCGCGGGGGCCTTCCGCTCTTGCCCGTAGCGCCGACGATGGTGCTGTTGATCGGCATCGCTACGGCGTTTGCCATCGCGCTCATCGGTATCCGTCAACTCGCACGATTGACCGACGACGCTGCTGCTCTGCGCGCCAACGCGATCGTCGCGACACTGGCGGTTCGGCTGCATGGCATGAGCGTCGAGGATCAAGCCGAAATTGCCGCCCGAGCCGTCAGGGGCAGCGGCATGGAGCTGCTGGTCGTCGAACAAGGCGGACAGATCCTCGTCGACGAAAGTTACGGAGCTCCAAGCAAAGCGGAAATCCAGCGCTTGCTGCAAGCAGGAGGTGGTGAAACACGCATGGCGCTCGGCAGGGTTCGTTTCGCCGTACGTGCGCTCGATCCACCGCAACAGATGATTTCGGTGGTCGCGTTTGTCGCGGCACCAAGCCCACCTCCGGGATCCGTGCGTCTCGTCAATGCCGTCGTGGCGCTCACGGTGATCTTGGTCGGCGTGGCGATCGGCGTGGCGCATGCCTTCACCAAGCAAGTGCACAACGACGTCGATTTCGTTCGGGATCGTATCGTCGACATGGCGCGTCCCGATGCGGCTCCGACGGGGCAACAGATCCCCATTCGTTCGCTGGATCAAGTCGGTGTGCTGACGGCGGCCTTCAACGTGCTGATGACGAGGTTTGCCGCGGCTGAACGCACCTACCGCGCGGACTTGGCTCAAGCCACCGACATGGACAAAGAACGCTCGGCATTTCTGGCCGGTTTGAGCCATGAACTCCGCACGCCGCTCAATGCCATCCTGGGGTTTGCCCACATCCTCGAGAGCGAAGTCGACGGACCGCTGAGCGATGACGCGCGCGAATCATTGGAGGTCATACGAACGAGCGGCGAGCATCTGCGGCAGCTCATCGACGACATCCTCGAACTGTCGGCGCTCGAGACAGGAACGTTGCAGCTCTCGCGAAGCGCCGTGAACGTGCATCTGGTCGCGGAAGAGGTCATACGCGAAGCGACGGCGACGGTAGCCAACAAGCCGTTGACGCTCGAAGTGGAAGGAAAAACGGGGCTGTATGCGTTCGCGGACAAACGACGTGTTCGTCAGATTTTGACCAACCTCGTTTCGAACGCGACGAAGTTCACGATGCGCGGTTCGGTGACGGTGCGTATCGACGAGCGAGGATCGTTTGTCGTGCTCATCGTGAAGGACACGGGGCCGGGCATTCCACGTGAACAAACCGCAGCGATTTTCGAGGAATACCGGCAGCTCGGCGATGCGCGTTCGCGCGGTGGAACGGGCCTTGGTTTGGCCATCACGAAGCGACTCGTCTTGATGCATGGCGGTACGATCGACGTGACGAGTGAAATGGATCGCGGATCGACGTTCACCGTGACATTGCCCCGTTGCGATGCCGCGCAAATTCCCGATGGCGCGTTGCCGCCCGACTCACGGGACTCGGGATCTTATCCGCCGGCTTTGCGCAACGACGTACCGTTGGAGGTGCGCGGATGAGTTTGTCGGTGCGTTCGTTTTACCGCGACGTACTCGTCCGTCAGGTTTTGACGGGTATCGGCGGTCATGCCGCGATCGCGGTTCTCGCTCCCAACCTGCTCGTGCTCGATCGCGACACGACCAACAGCGTGCTCGTGCTCGGTGTCGAGCTTGCCGCGTTGACGATTCTCATCAGCACGCTGGCTTCGCTCCTGCGTCTTCGTAAGCACCGATCGATGTTCGGTGGTGCGTCGTCGGGGAACCTGCCATCGATCGGGGCCAAGGAAATCCGGAACTTCGTCGGTTTGCCCGGGGCGTTGACGTTTCGATTTTTCGCTTTCAGCTGCATCGTTCAAGCGTGCGGTCTCGCGCCGCCGTTGCGTCCGGAAAAACTCGATCAAGGTCGAGCCGTCAGCTTGTTCATCTTGGCGATCACCATCCTCGGCGCGTCGTCGCTCATCCACTACATCCTCATTCGAACGGCGACGGTGCGTGTGCTCGATGTTGGTCCGATCGAACCCGTCACGAGCGTCCTCGAATCCCAGGAGCTGCATCAGATTCCGCGTCGCCGTTTGCTCCAAAAGTTTCTGCTTGCCGTGGTCGCACCCGTCGCGCTCGTGGGTGTGGGCACCGTACTCATCACCCATGCGCACATGCGCACGCTGCTCGAGCAAAGTCGCAAAGCAACCGCAGCGCTCGTGGCTCGCATCGCGCTCGATCCGGGATCGACGCGTGGAAAAAAAGACGTCATCGACGACGCCGTCGCCGCGGCGGCGCAATACGGATTCTTGGGTCGGATCACCGGACCTCGTCGGGAAGGTGAGTCGAGTTTTACCCGCGAAACCGATGGCGAACTGCTGCTGAACATTCCGCTCGAAGCCGGTCAGGCCGACGTTCGGTTCAGCGCGGATTTGGATCCGACGATCACCACCGAAGGTGTCGTCGTCGCGCTCGCGTTCTGCATTCTCGCGGCGATCATGGGAGCGCTCGTTGGTCGTGCTTTGTCGGAAGATCTTTTGCTCGCGACCCATCGCGTCCGCGTGCTCGGGACCGAAAACGTTCTTCGCGGTGAAACTCAAATCGCTCGTCCCGTGCGCTTCAGCCTCGTCGCCAACTTGGGTCGAGCCATCGAAGTTCTTGCCGAACGTTTTCGCATCTTCGCCGGCGCTCAAGAGCGAGCGCTCGAAGTGCAGGAGGCTGCGCAACGAACACGAGGCTTGTTGTTCGCCAGCGTCAGTCACGATCTGAAGAGTCCACTGAACGCCGTCTTGGGGTTTGCCGAACTGGTTGGTCGAGAAGAACTCACCTCGAACCAACGAGAAAGCTTGGCGCTCATCGAGAATCGTGGTCGCGAGCTGCTCGGGCTCATCGAATCGATCTTGGACACGGCGCGTGTCGAAGCCGGGCAGTTGACGTTGTTGCCGCGTCCGGTTCCCGTCGCGCAATTCGTCACCGAAGCTGTTCGTCGTGCGCGTGATCTCGCACCGGATGCGCATCACGAAGCCATCGTCGAGGTCGCCGAGGGTTTGCCCGAGATACCCATCGATCCGGCGTACGCCGCCCGCGCGTTCGGCCTCATCATCGGCCACGCCATGCGCACGTCGTCGACCGATGCATCCGCGGGCGGCGTGCGTGTGCGAGCCACGCGTCCCACCGGATCCGAACCTGGTTTGCGGATCGATGTCGAGCTTGGCGGACGCAACACGACCCCGGCCGAAGTCGAAGCTCTCTTCGCTCGACGCGCGACCTCACGCGGTCGAAGTCTCACGCTCGGTTTGAGCCTCGCACGCTCCATCATCGAACTGCATGGCGGCTCGGTGACCGTCGAAGGAAAGGCCGACGGAGCACCGGTGGTTCAATGCTGGTTGCCGCTCGTGATTCCCGGACGAAGGCCGCAGCTTTCCTCCAAACCCGCCCTCGGCTGATCGCCCTCCCGCCCATCACTTCCCTTCGTCCAGCGTACGAGCTACGTCCTCGAACATGTCCGAGCGCGTGATCACTCCGGCGGCCGTTGACGACGACGACCGTTTCGATCGGCTCTTTCGTCCCGATTCACTGGACGAATACGTCGGTCAAGACAAACACCGTCAAAACTTGAAGGTCTTTGTCGAGGCTGCGAAGCGTCGACGTGAACCCGTTGAT
>CAYSYX010000119.1:0-21860 GCA_964435055.1 uncultured Polyangium sp.
ATTGGGCGAAGGTTCCGAATTCTGGGTCGAATTCCCCATTCCCCTCCAGCTGCTCGCGACCGCGGAGAAGCGCAAGAATATCGATTTTCGAGCCATTTCATCATTGCAGGAAGGTCGAGGTGCGCGCTGCACGGTCCTGTATATCGAGGACAATCCATCCAATATCGCGTTTATGGAAGCCCTCGTCGGGGAGTTCGAACGTGTCGAGCTCATTTGTGCGCCGACGGCGGAAATCGGCATTGAATTGGCGCGGGATCGGCTCCCCGGCGTCATTCTCATGGATATCAATTTGCCGGGTATGAGCGGTTTCGACGCTTTGCGGCGATTGCGTGAATGGGAGGAGACCGCGCATATCCCCGTGATTGCGCTGAGCGCCGCCGCGATGGACCGAGACAAACGCCGCGCCGAACAAGCCGGGTTTTACCGGTACCTCACGAAGCCCGTGCGCGTGAATGAACTCGCCGAGGCGCTCGAGACGCTCATCGGGGCCGAGGTGGTGCCGGCCGAGTGACGAGGGCCCTTGGAATCTGGTTTGTCCCGACCGTACATGGCCGGGACAAATGAATCAGCCCTTTCCGCTTGTTTTTCGGCCTTCGCGGACCGCCATTTTTCCCGCGACATTTCCGGAAACGGCACAAGGCACGATGCCTGCTCCCAAAACCGACGAACCGCACAAATAGAGCCCTTCGATGGCGCTGCGCGTCCCGAATCGAAAGGGAGCCGATTGGTCGGTTGACTGTTCGGGACCGTAAATCGCGCCGCGTGGCGCTGCCGCGTAGGTCACGTTCGTTTGCGGCGTACCCAAGTCAATCGTCGTGATGTGATCGCGCAGTCCCGGCACGTATTTTTCGATCGCCTTCAAATACCGAGTCTGGTGCTCTTCTTTCATTTGATCGTAATCGTCGCCGCGTTTTTGCGTCTTCGTTCCCGCCCATCGGGCAAATGGTTCGTAAGGTACGAGCGTGACGAATTCGAGCGTATGGTGTCCGGCGGGCGCTTTGACGCCCGAGATCGGATCTTTGAGCGACGGTGACGAAAGAAAGAAGAAATCGTTGGGCGGCATTTGGCCCTGGAAAATCGGGGCGTAAGCCGCGTCGATATCGACGCTCGGGTAGTTCCAGATGTTCGCATCCGTCATACCCGCAGCGGCCACATCGAGGTTGGTTCCGACGAACAGGCACATCGAAGCGACGGAGTGGCGTGTGGTTTGTGTTTTCTTCCGCAGGCTCGACGAAAGGTTTGCCGTGCCAATCAATTCCCGGTACGTCACGACGGCGTCGGCATTGGAAATGACCGTCGGCGCCTGGTATTCGGTGCCGTTCTTCAACCGAACTCCGGACACTCGGCCATTTTCCAGCAATATCCTCGCGACGGGCGAATTGCGTAATGCCGTGCCGCCCTTATTTTCCAGCCCCTTGATGAACGCATCGCGCACGACGCGGGATCCGCCGATCGGAAAATATGCGCCCTGCAAGTAATGGTCGAGCAATCCCAAGCTCAGCAAGGCCGGGGCTTTGCCCGGGGGCAAACCCAAATCGCCGCCTTGCGCCGCGAGGACGCTTTTCAATAACGGATCCGAAATGATCGAATCCAACATTTCGCCCAGCGTCGCCCGTATGTAACGCAGCAAAAATGGAAAATGCTTGGATGCCGCGATCGCCGAACGAAATCCGCGGATGGAATTCACCGCCGGCAATGCATCGTGCAATCGGTTCAACAAATCGAAGAACTTGACGAGCCCCTGTCGCTCGTGAGGAAAATCCGCTCGCAATCGTTCGTGATAACGATCCGCACCTTTCGGGGTATGCACTTCATAACCGGGAAAAACCAAGCGATCGAATCCATCCGGGTTGAGCTCCCGGAACTTCACTTCGTCGCTCAGTCCGAGCGATTCCAGAATTCGCGTGAATGCTCCATCCGGCCCGCATTCGCCGATGTAATGCAGTCCGGGATCGAAACTGTAGGCCCGACGTTGAAACGGATTCAGGTACCCGCCGAATTGCTTTCCCGCTTCGAGCAGCAGGACGTGGCGTCCGCGTGTGGCGACGGTCAATGCCGCCGTCAGCCCGCCGATTCCGCTCCCAATGACGATGACGTCGAACTTCTTTTCCGTCGCGTTCGTTGTGGACACGCATCATTCAACATCATTGCTCGACGCGGCGGTCAAGCGTTTTTCGACTTCCCGACCATTTGAGCTGTGGACATCCGATTTCTCTTCGGCGACAATCGACGTCGCGATCCTTATTTCCAGCGAGTGACATCATGAAGACTTTTGCAGCCATTGGAGCCGGGTTGATCACATTCGTTGCCGGAGCGTTCGCGTCTATGCACGAGGCGCACGCCACGGGTATGCAGGGGCATGTGTACATGGCGCAATGCGCGGCCGAGCAAGTGCAGGATGCGCGGCTGCGCGCGATCTTCGACGCCCAACCGACGCATTTGGCCAATGGAGGGTTTTTCCCCGATTCCGGATACACATCGAAAGACCACGATCAAGGCGAAATTCCGCATTGGGAAGGTTACGTCCAGGCCTACGTCGAGCTCATTCGGGAAACCTACGGTCCGAAATACGATTCCCCCGAAGCCCAACAGCACATCGCTTTTTTGATGGGCATGGCGGCGCATGGCATCACCGATTCGACGTATGACGCCATTTTCGGTGATCGCGCCGCACAGGTAGAACCGACCAACATCGACAGCTTGGATATGGCCAACGAGATTTTCCTCGTGCACGATTTGCCTCGCTATTACATTCCGGAGCTCGTCGTCGATGTGAATACGCATTCGGATGTGTTCACCAAGCGATTGCAACACCCCGTCGCGCCGGATGCCATTACCGACGCCATGTCGACGGCCAAGTCCGGCATTGCCGTGGTGGCCAATTTGCTTTATGTCGGCGCGGACGAATGGGGCGGAAAGTATCCCTGGGCGCGCAAACGTCTCTTGGATCCACGCGTTCCCGGGGCTTATCCTTACGGCGCGCACGTCGTCAAAGGGTATTACCGGGAACTGCTCCGACGCCTCGACAACGATTCGTCCGCCGATCAAATCGTCATTGGGACGTATCCGGATACCGAATATCCGCTCGTGACGCTCGATTCGACGCGACCGGATGGCAAAGTGCATTTCTTTTTCGGCGAGGGGCTCGAACGGACGTCCGTCGACGATACTTCGATTGAAATCAAGGACGAAGCGGGAAACGTCATTCCGTCGAAATGGAATTTCTTTCGCGGTGACAATTGGCCGAACGTGATTCAGGTGGCATTGCAGGAGCCTTGGAAACCCGGCACGAAATACACCGTGGTTTTGAATCCGACCATTCGTTCGTTGCAAGGTGTTTCTCCAACCAAACCATTCTCATATTCGTTCACCACGTGCACGCCGGACATGCCCGGAGGGGATTGTCCGGATATAACGGGTCCGGCGCCGGCTTCCGCATGCCCGAAGCTCGATGCGCAATACGCCATGCGTCCGGCGCCTCCGCAAGAAGAGGAACCGCCGGTGGTCAACCCGCCCAAGACGACCGAGACATCGGCGAGTTGTTCGGCAGCTCCGCTCGCTCATGCGGGCAGAGCCGGGGCGTTTGTTGCGTTGCTGATGAGTGGCGCGCTCGCGATTCGTCGGCGTCGTCGATGAGCTTGTTGCGACGAGGTTTTCGTGGAAGGACGATCGAACCTTCCATGACGCCGCGCATCCAGGTAGAGTCCCGCCGCCATGGCCGATAACGTTGAGAACAAGGACGACGCGAAGGAGACCGGGGCTGCGGATGCTGCGCCGGCGAAGAAGGACAAGCCGAAGACGGGTTCGCCTGCGAAGGTGAAGTCCGCTGCGAAGAAAGCCGCCGGCGGCGAAGAAGCGCAGCCCAAGAAGAAGTCCGCGGCTCGACGTGCGCCTCCGCCAACCACCGCATCGCTCGGCAAGAGCATCACGATGTTTGTCGTGGTCGTCGGTGTTCTCGCCATCGGCTTCGCGCTGCTCGGCCAAGAACGCGGCGGTGGTGGACCTAAAGGTCCCGGCTGGAAAGTCGGACAAACCGTCGACATTGAAATTACGCTCGTCGCCAATGACAAACGCGAGCTGAGCTGCGCGTCGAGCGAAGAGGTCAACGGACGGCATTGCGCATTCGAAGCGCCGAACAAGCCTTGGTCGAAAGATCCGTCGCAAGACGACAAGAAGACGTTCCGCCCCTACACGAGCACCGACAACATGCAGTTTGTCGCGGCCGGTCTGTGGAGCGAGCCGTCTCTCGCGACGAACCTGCCCGCAGCGCGCTTCTCGGTGAAGTGCAAGTACACCGTCGAGGGCAAACTCAACGCGCCCACGTTCCACTGGGAGAGCGGTTGGGAAGGACAACCTCGCGGCGAGATGTTTGCCGGTGTGGTGAGCGGCTGCGTCGTCACCCCGTGACGTGAAACGACGCGGTTTGTCCAGCGCCGAGTTCGTCCGAGCTCGGCGCTTTGTTTTTGTAGATCAACGCGCAAGGGGTTCCAGTGCGCCAAACCCATGCGCCCGGACCCAATTCACGTGCACGCCGCGACAAGTCGCGTTCTCGCGACAATCCTTGCAACGCAGCGCCTTCGTGTAAAACCCGTCCGCCACGTAACGCTTCGTGTACGCCGTCATGTCCACTCGAGCGTCCGGGCCGAGCATCGCCGCATCCAGGAGCTTCGGCGTTGGACGCACTGAGCGCCCCGCGATACACGCCGGCACGTTCTCCACCGGTACAGCGGGGGAATACGTCCGAAAGAACGACTTCGTATCGACATCGTTGGTTTGGGCATCGGAAACCAAATCGTAGTTTTTCTGGACAAGCACCAAGCGCGACGGCGGCTCGGCCAAACCCCGAACCAGCGCCTCCGTCCCCGGTGTCAAAAATACCCGCACCTCGAACGTCCCCGCCGTCTCCAAGAGCCCCCGCACCGTCTCCGGATCCCCCGTGTAACACGCCACGAGCTTCTTGCCCCACAGCATTCCGGTCGCGTCGATCAGCTCGGACAAACCCGCATACGACCCAAGCTCCAGCTCGATCGCGCCTTGCGAAACCTTCGCCGCCAACACCGCCGCCTCCGCGACGTTTGGTGCGACAATCCTCGCCGCCGCCGCTTCCGGCAGCTTGCCGCTCGTAGGTACGTCCCCGACAAACCGAATCACATCGACGTGTTCGGCGCGACGAACATCGAGGACCTCATCGAGCGTGTCGCACAGGTTTTGCAAATAGCAGTATTTGCAGCGTTCCGGCTCGCGACACGATAATTTCTGACCCAACGACAAGTACCGATCGAACTCTTCGCGTCGCCCGCGGACTTCATCGTTGAGCTTGTACGGATCTTGAATCAGGTCTTCGAAACCTTCGGCATACGGCGGCGGAAAACGATTCAGCCAGATGTGAATGTCGGGCCTTCGCGCGTAGGCGAACGTTTTTTGCAGGTGCTCGAGGTTCCCATCGAGGTCGTAGAACAAGTGATGTCGGGCGTCGCTCCAGGCATTTCCGAAGGGGATCACATGCAAGAGGTCGAACTCCTTCACGCCCCAACCGATGAACGTTTCGAGCATCTCGGGCAGGTGTTTGACGTTCTGCTTGTTGATGACGATGTCGATGTTGACGATGAACCGGCCGGAATCGACGGCTGCGCGAAGCCCGGCGACTTCCTCGACAAACGCTCCGGGTGTACCGACGAGCGCGTCGTGGAGTTTGGCCGTGTGTCCGTGCAGCGAAAACGTGATCTCGTGCAAGCCGTTGTCCGCGGCTTTGTTGAGAAAGTCGGGGTAGCGGAACATGCGCCCGTTTGTCACGGTCTGGATCTTCGGGTAACCCGCCATCTTCCCGAGCTTCACGAAGTCGAGGAAGTTCGGATGCATCGTCGGTTCGCCGCCGGAGAGAATCAGCCGGTTCGAGCCGCGTTTGCGCCCTTCGATGATCTGCACCTTGATGTCTTGCGTCGCGCGCATCGTTCCGTCGTGCGCGTTGGAGTCGAGGCAAAACGTGCAGTGATTGTTGCAGTCGTAGGACAAACGTACCCAATTGCGTTTCTCGTGCGCCGCAGCTTCGTGCTGGAGCGTCCTCGTTTCTCCCAAGAGCGCTTCGTTCTGGAAGTCGGCAAAGTTTGTCTCGGCCGGTGGGGCCATCGGAAGCCTTCGAGGAGCGGCGGTAGCAGTCACGGGGACACCTGTTCCAAACGTTCGTAGCGCAACACCCATTGGTTGCTGGTCAAAGGAGTAACATCGTGTCGAAGGACGAGCTTGACGGGTTTTCCCGCGAGGCGCTGCGCGCAGCGTTCGGCGTCGTCGTTGCGGTAGTGTTCGAGGCGGTTTGTCGAAGATGATTCGGCTCGGGCCGCATGCTGACGACTGCGTACCAGGCCGAATGCCACGTTGTCGACGAGCAGCAGCGTGCCGCCGGGGCGCAGGCGCGTGAGCGCGCTGTCGAACACGCGCGCGGGATCGCGGAAATGGTTCACGCTGCGCAGCGCGAGCACGTGATCGAAGAGGCCCAGGTCTTCGGGGAGAGCTTCCGCGCTTGCCGTGACGAATTTGGCGAACGGATATCGCGAAGCCAACACCGACAAACTCGTCGCATCCGGATCGACGCCCACGTATTCGATGGAGCCCGATTCGGCCTTCTTGGCAAGCTCGTTCAAGTACGGACCTTCGCCGCATCCCAAGTCGAGCACTCGGCCGGACAAACCGGCGAGCAGTTCCTTCACGATGGCGTCGTCTGTCGAGAAGACGTCGTCTTTGACGGCTTCGTAACAACCCGTGCAGCGAGGTCGTTCCGGACAGACGGTGCACTCCGTGGACAAACGCAGCTTGCGCAGGTCTTTGGCAAAGTCGTCGGGGGCGAGTTTCGTCGAGATGTCGATGTAGAGCTGACCGGCGTTTTCCTTGATCGCCTCGAGTTCCACGTCGGAAAAGTCTCGCGTGTCCGTGCGAAAGAGGCGCATGCGATCCTTGAGGCGCACGAAGAGGGTTCGTCCGCGATCATACGGCGTCGTACCATCGGAGCGCAGCGGGCAGGGGGTTCCGAGCGGACGGGCGATGTCGCGTTCGGGGATGAAGTTGTAGGAATTGGCGCGAGGTTTGTCCAAGATGGGTCGCAGGGCCGCGGCGCCGCGGCTTTCGTAATAACCGCGATACAGGCCCGGACATGCGCCTGCAATCGCGCAGTCTCCGCACGTCGCGGCGGGCTGGATCTTGGCGACATCGTCGACGGGAACGAAGTCGTTTTCATCGGCTTCGATCATCGTCGCGTAACCGTGCGTTTTCAGATCGTCGTAGAGGTGTTCGAGGCCTGGGAGGAGGCAAAACGGGATCCCATCATGGGCAAACCGAGGTTCGTCCCCGCTGCGTTTGGCCTGACCGTACTCGATCGCGTCTTTGACTTTCGCGGCGCATTCTTCGACGTCCGGGACGATGATGTCGAACGTCTTGGCTCCGCCGCCCTTGGGTTGGGTCATGGAGAATTTGATGCAGAGCTTGGGAAAACCGAGGAGTTTGTCCACGACGCCCCGCAAGTGATGCACGTTCGCGGTCGTCACGACGCAGTTGATGGTCAGGTCTTCGATGCGTCCGTGAAGATTCGTGATGGCTTGCACGGCTTTGCTGAACGTGTCGGCGCGGACCACGGAGCCGTGAACTTTCGCGTCACCGCCGTGGAGCGACATGTAGACGTATTTCAGTCGGCAATCGTTGATGAGTTCATCGGTCACGTGCGGGTAGGCGAGCATCAAGCCGTTCGTGACGAGGCCCAAATCCAGGCCTCGGGAAGCGATGCGTTTGGCCCAGCGTAACAGCTCGGGGCGCATCGTCGGCTCGCCCCCGCTGAGGACCACCATCGAGTACCCGAGGCGTTTGGCGCGGTCGATCTTCCATTCGATGCGCTCGGACGAATCGTCCAGATGGCGAATGTCGGCGGTGTGGCAGAAGGTGCAGTTTTCGTTGCACGCGTAGCCGACTTTGATGAGGCCCTTCACGTGGGGCGCATTTTACGACGAATCGAGTCGTCCGCGCGAAGGGTCATCGATGCGGGGAGCAAATTCACGAATGTCGCGAGTGGATCTCATCCGCGAGGGGTTGTCGTGTGGTCTGCCGCAATGACTTGGCGGCGCGCCGTGAAGGCTCTCAGGGAAAACCATTACAATTGGGTTTGGCGGGGCGAGTGATGGGTCCGGCGACGAACTGCGAACGTTATCGATGCGCTTCTTGGTCGCGTTTTCCCGAAAATCGCGCAAACGATCGTCTTTGAACCAGCCGTTGTCTTTGCTTGTTTACGTTATGGGTTTGGCGTAAAGTAACCCGACATGATGCGCAGGAGGGGCGCATCAATGTGGAAACACACCGGGGATTGCAATGACCGAACTGACTCAGGAGGAAGACGACCTTTACCGACGCGTTGCGGAGATCCTGGAAACCGCGCGGAGTCAGGTTGCACGCACGGTCAATACGGCGATGGTTCACGCATATTGGCATGTCGGGCGTGAGATCGTCGAGGTCGAGCAGCGTGGCGAGGTCCGCGCGAGTTATGGAGAACAACTCATCACAAACCTCGCCACACGCTTGAGTCCGCGTTTTGGTCGTGGAATGAGCGTCGTCACGTTGCGCCGGATCCGGCGTTTCTACCTCACCTACCCGAACGGTACCACAATTCCTCGTGATATCGCTGGCTTAGAAATTCGGTCAACACTGTTGACCGAATTTAGGTCTGGTGACCCAGTGCTTTTTCCTACATCCTTGAGCTGGAGCCACTACATGGTCCTCCTTAGGGTGCAGGATGACCATGCTCGGGCTTTCTACGAAATCGAGGCGGTCAAAGAGAGTTGGTCCATTCGCGAATTGGAACGCCAAATCGCCACCTTGCTGTTCGAGCGTCTGGCGAAAAGCCGTCAGAAGGAGGAAGTGCTCGCGCTTGCCAAGCAGGGTCAAACCGTTACGGGCCCCAAGGATGTGCTCAAGGACCCGTTCGTACTCGAATTCCTCGAGCTGCACGAACGGTCGGCCTGGCACGAGCGCGATCTCGAGCAAGCCATCATTGACAAGCTCGAGTCGTGTTTGCTCGAGCTGGGGCAGGGGTTCTGCTTTGTCGCTCGACAGAAGCGAATCACTGTCGGCGGCGACCACTTTTACGTCGACCTGGTCTTTTACAACCGCTTGCTCCGTTGCTTCGTCCTCATTGATCTCAAGCTGGGCAAGCTAACTCACCAGGACTTGGGCCAAATGCAGATGTATGTGAACTACTTCGATCATTACCAACGTGAAGAATACGAAGCGCCTACGGTTGGCATCGTGCTGTGCTCCGACAAAAACGACGCAATGGTGAAGATCACGTTGCCGGCGGACAACCAGCAGATCCACGCCGGCCGGTACCAGCTTTACCTGCCAACCGAAGACGAGCTTAGAAAAGAGCTGGAGCGAGACCGCGAAGAAGCCGAACGTACCCTGCATCTGACGGCGTCGGAGACGGACCAAGGCTAATCATTGATCGGCGTAATGCACATTTTTGAACACGCCGCATTGCGCATTTTCCCCATCCCAAACGATTCCCTTCACGGCTCGACTTCAATGCAATCCCGATCAATGCAATTCAATTCCATTGGCCGAAGGAAGTCTTCTCTCGCGATGGGAGTCCCCGCCATATCCTGCGGAGCCGCTTTCCTGGTCGACGGCATGATTGCCTCAGATCCAGTCGACGCAGGCAAAACATCAATAAGCTCGGGCCTTGGCAACAGATTGAAAGACAAGGAGCCCACGCGCGGTGGCGGTGCGGACAAAGCGGGTGCGGCGCCCGTGACACGGACCCCGGTTCACGAGATCCTTGCTGCTCGTACGAACCGACAAACGCCCTACGCGAGCAGTCTCACCCGGTCACCCACGGCGATCTCGCCGTCTCCCGTTACGAACAGGTTCCAACCGAAATACGTCTTGTTCGAGCGCGCACGAAACGTCGAAAGCGTCGCGAGCGGATCCTTGCCGCGAACCCCTGTCGCTTGATCGATCGTGATCACTTGGCATCGCGCGCAGGGTTTGGCGCATTGGAACACCACATCACCCAGCGCAAACTTCGTCCATGCGTCCTCGGACCACGCGGGCGATCCGCGCACGACCAGGTTCGGACGAAACCGATTCATAGGCACACCTTCGGCGAGCCGCGCGTTGAGATCGGACAAGGATTCTTCCGTGGTCAAAAGAAATGGAAAACCATCGGCAAAACTCACCTTTTCGCCATTGCGCGCGTAGTCCGGATCCACCTCGCGACCCTCGTCCTCAGGCATGAACACAAGCTCGACCGATGTGCCCAGGTAGGTGCTCAGGTACTCCGCGGCGGTTTGTCCAAGCGAAACAGCAACGGAACGAGTGCCCCACACTTGCACGGTGCGATCGGCGGTTCCGGTAGGCCGTAGGGGCAGCTTCAAGGGCTCATGTTGCGGCGCTTTGATGATCAACGCATCACCGTCGATGGTCGTATGCAGCAGCGCGAGCGATGGGAATTCTCGTTGCGTGATGAATTGACCACGTGGGTTGACGACGAGAAATCTCCGATCGTGCTCGAAACCCAAAGGCGTCACACGCGCCCGGCTCACTTCGATGCCTCGAGCACCCTTGATCGGATACACGAACAGACCACTGACGCTGATGTTGCCCATGAGTGTCGACCTCGTAAAAACGGGCCACTCCTTTAGCAGTGCCCGAAGGCGGCGTCGCGCGCGGAGATGGGACACCGTTCCACGTCGGCAAATGTTCGTGTTTGTCCGGGGAGCCGCATAGAATGAAGCGCGAAAGTAGGGCTCGCGCGAAGACGTGCGCGGTCGAGGGAGACGACATCTATGAAGCTTCATCTTGGCGTATGCGGAGTTTTTGTTGGTGTAACTGCGCTGCTGGCGCTCGGCGCTTGCGGCGACGATACGACGACGCCCAACGGCACAGGCAACGCGTCGTCCAGTTCGACAAGTTCGTCCGGTACGTCCGGGATGACTTCGTCATCGTCGAGTTCGTCCGGAGATACCTCGTCTTCGAGTTCGTCCGGAGGAGGGAGCTCGTCTTCATCGAGCGGCGGTGGACCGTATGCCGCTTGTTCGGACTGCACGAACATCTCTACCGGCGCGTACGACAAGGAATGCAAGGCGCAAGCTGCGGCGTGTAATGCCGATCCGGCGTGCGCGGCGTTGTTCGACTGTTCGTTCAACAAGTGCACCACCGACGCTGCCGGCGGTTGCTGCACGTTGAAATGCGCGACGGATCTCGCCACGCCGCAAGCATCCAAAGACAAGTTCCTCGCGCTCGACAAGTGCGTCTATTGCGATACCTGCACGTCGCTTTGCGAGTTCGACATGATCAGCGCCGCCGGGTACTGCAAGTCGATCACCGGCATGATGGCTTGTCCGTGATCCGAGTCGAACGTTTGGGTAGTCGCGTCACCGTCGGCGTTTGACGCCCCAAACCTCGGTTTGTCTGAGCAAACGCATGTTCCCAGGCAAACCTTACGGGATCCAACTTTCCGTCGTACATTCACTGGCAACACACGTCTCGTACGCTTCCAGAAGAGCGCGTCCCTCGGCGCCTTCCGGCGTGTCGTCACAAGCCAAGCAATCCGCGAGGCTCGAGCAAAACTTGATGCAGTCGCGGAAATTCTTGCAGTTCAGGCTCGCTTCACAGGCGTTGTTGAGCCCGTAGCAATCGCCGTTGTTCATGAACGTCCGGCACAAGTCGTAGTCTTGCGGGTAAAACGTGCAGGGGGGTTGGCACTTCGTGTCGACGGCGCAGTTGACCAACGCCAGGTGCTGATCTTTGCCCGCCGGGTGTTTGCCCTGGCACTGCGTGAAGCAGTTGCCTTCGTCGGGCGAACCAAGCTCGCTCAGGTGCACACAGGTCGTTTCGATGCACGCTTCGATGGCCTGACAATCCGCGCCGCAGTTTTTCTCGGCCGTGGCGCATTCACCTTCGAGGCACATGTCGCATTGGCTCCACGGCCCGTCTTTCGCGCTTGGACCAGGCCCCGGACCAAACGCGTCGGGATTGATCCCCGCATCCGGAATGCTCGACGGTGGTTCGCTGCACATGCTCTTCACGCAACGCAGAGGTTCGGTGCAATCGTCCGTGCGTGAACAAGTATCTCCGGCCAAACCTCGACGAAGCGTATTTTCGTTATCGCCGCACGCCGATACGAACGAGCCGACGACCACCAGCAGCGGTGTCGCAGCGAGAATCAGGTGGGCCCATTTGACGTGACGAACCGAGCCGCTGCGAATCGTTTTCCGGCGTGTTTCCATGTGAACGAAGATGCCACGACCTCGCGTTGGACGGAAAGGGCGATGTCAGCTCGGCGCGAGCACGTCCGCGATGCGCGCGAGACGATCGATGTCGTGAATGTCGTAAGGAAACGCGGGCACGTGCGCGAGCAGGCTTCCACCCGAAGCTTCATCTTCGAGAGCTGATTCGAGGCCCATGAGATGGAGCGTATCGAGTTTTCCCATGCGTCGTTCGTCTTCGGTTGCTCGACGAAGCCGCTGCGCTCCATCGGATCCCAGCGCCACTTCGCGCGCGTCGAGAACGCTCTGAATCTGCGTTGTCTCCGGGACCTGCCCGTAGGTCGGATGAACGCGGTTCACGACAAACGCGTCGCGACGCATGTTTTGTTGGCGCAAACGATCCGCGAAAAACATCACTTCACGAACGGCCAAAGGATCGGGCGTCGTGACGAGCACGTACGCGACATCGGGGCCGCGGAGCGCGGCGCTCACATCATCGGCGCGTTTTTTCCAGCCCCCGAAGAGCGTGTTGATTTCGGCGATGAACGAGGCCATTTGCTCGAGAAATCCGCTGCCGGTCAGCTTGCCGATTCCCCGCACGATCGCCGCCGCTCCCTTGGCCAAAATGTTCAGCGAAAACGTGCCCGAACTCTGTACCGCTTCGACCAACCATCGCGTCGCCGCGCTGTCGATGGCTCCGACGAGTCGTTCAGGGGCGTCGAGAAAATCCAGAGCGTTTGTCGTGGGCGGCGTATCGAGCAGGATGATGTCGTAACGCTGGTCCGCTTTCGTCGCGTGAAGCTTCTCCATCGCCATGTATTCCTGCGTGCCCGCAAGCGACGTGGAGATGTACTTGTACAGAACGTTGTTGAGGATGCGATCTCGTTGCTCGGGCGTCGGCGCAAGCTCGCGGATGAGCCCGTCGAACGTGCTCTTCGTGTCGAGCATCATGACGGTCATCGATCCGGGGACGCGAATGCCCGCTCGTTCGAAGACAGCGGGCGAAATCGTCTGCGCCTCGGTCTTCATCTCCTCGATGCCGAGGCTCTGGGACAAACGCCGCGCCGGGTCGATCGTCAAGCACAAGACGCGCTTACCTCGACGAGCAGCGGCGAGACCGAGCGCCGCGGTGGTCGTCGTTTTGCCCACGCCGCCACATCCGACCACGAGAAGCACGCGTCGAGAGGAAAGGAGCGAGCCGAGCCCGCCCGGTGTTGTTGGACGTTGTGCTTCGGGGACCGTCACGCGCTCGCCCTCATATCACGTTTCTGGAGGAGGGCTATGGGGCAAGCGCGTTCGGGCGTGAGCTGCTAGCTTTTGCGCCGCCCGATGACCGGATACATCGATCTGCATTGCCATTGGGTCGTGGGAATCGACGATGGCGTCAAGACTTCCCGCGACAGTCGCGACCTCCTCTTGGGGCTCGCGAAGATCGGTTTTTCCAAAGTCGTCGCGACGCCGCACATGCGTCCGGGCATGTTCGAGAACGCCAAAGACGATCTCGTCCGTGCTTACGCCGCGACGGAGCAATTGCTTGGTGATCCAACGGGTTTGCCCGAGCGAGGTTTGTCCTCGGAACATTACTTCGACGACGTCGTGTTCGGCCGGATCATGCGGGGCGAGGGGCTTCCATATCCGGGAGGCAAAGCGATCCTCGTCGAATTTTACCCGCGAGCATTTCCGGTGCAGTTGTCGGCGAGGTTCTTTGATTTGCGTCGCAAGCGTTTGCGACCGATCGTGGCGCATCCCGAACGGTACGAATGGGTTTGGGACGACATGAAGATCCTCGATTCATTGATTGATGCGGGCGGCGTGATGCTCCTCGACGTAGCCGCGTTGGCCGGCAAGTACGGACGTACGGTCCGAACATGCGCGCAAAAGCTCTTGGATCAAGGTTATTACGACGCGGCATGCAGCGACGCTCACGCTCCGAAGGATGTCGACGACGTCGCCGCGGGCATTGAAAAAATGCAAGAAGCGATCGGGAAACATGACGCGGCGGCCATGTTGATCGACGGTCCGCGAGATATTTTGGAAGGACGCATCGAGTGAAGGTTTGCCGCTGCATTGCCGGGTATACGCAGTGACTTGAAGTAGTTTCTTTAGACAAACAGAAGCTTGCGAAGAAAGGACGAAGGCGTCGTGCAGGAGTTGCTGAAGAAGATTGAGGATCGCACGGCCCACGTGGTCGTTGTGGGTATCGGGTACGTGGGTTTGCCGCTGGTCGTCGAATTTGCACGAGCAGGGTTTCGAGTCACCGGATACGACAAGGACGCCGAGAAAGTTCGTCTTTTGGGTAAAGGCGAATCGTACATCGGAGACATTCCGTCTTCCGCGCTGGCGCCGCATGTTGCCGAAGGTCGACTCACGGCTTCCACCGATCCGAAGGTGCTCGGCACTGCGGATGCCATCGTTGTTTGTGTCCCGACGCCGCTCAACAAAACCAAAGATCCCGACATGCGCTTCATCCTGTCGGCGAGCGAAGAAATTGCCGCTCATCAGCACCCGAACATGCTCATCGTCCTCGAGTCGACGACGTATCCCGGCACGACGCGCGAGGTGCTCGTTCCGCAATTGACCGGGTCGAAATACGAATTGGGCAAAGACGTTTTCGTCGCTTTCAGCCCCGAACGAGTCGATCCGGGCAATCAGATTTACGGGACGCGAAATACGCCCAAGGTCCTCGGTGGCGCGACTTCGGGATGTCTCGAAGTGGCGGTGGCGCTTTACAGCAAGATCATCGAAAAAGTCGTTCCTGTTTCCAGCACCGACGCCGCCGAAATGGTGAAACTCCTGGAAAACACGTTCCGCGCGGTGAACATCGGCCTCGTGAATGAAGTGGCGCTCATGAGCCGCAAATTGGGGATCGACGTGTGGGAAGTCATTCGCGCGGCGGCGACGAAGCCTTTTGGTTTCATGCCGTTTTACCCGGGACCGGGCCTCGGAGGTCATTGCATTCCCATCGACCCGCTCTACTTGTCGTGGCGTATGCGCACGTTGAAGTATCAGGCTCGTTTCATCGAGCTTGCCGATTCAATCAACAGCGGAATGCCCGATTACGTCGTGATGCTCGTTCAGCAAGCTTTGAACAGCGTGAAAAAAGCGCCCAATGGTTCGAGGCTCTTGGTTTTGGGCGTGGCGTACAAGCGTGACGTCGCGGATTATCGCGAATCACCCGCTTTCGATGTCATCCATTCCCTGAAAAACCTCGGCGCCGACGTGGAGTATTTCGATCCGCACGTTCCGGAGGTCGAGGAAGCGGGCATCGTCATGAAATCGGTGGCCGATCCGGTCGCGTATGGTGAATACGACGCCGTCGTCATCGTGACCGATCACAAGGGCGTCGATTACGCTCGCGTGCTCGCGGAAGCCAAGATCGTCGTGGATACTCGCGACGTTTTGCGAGGCGTTGCCGGCGATCATTCCAAAGTCGTTCGCCTCTGAGCTCCACGCGCGGCGCGTTTTTCCACCCATTTCCGTGAAAAACCATTCCTCCGAAAATCCCCCCGTTCTCACGAATCAACGTCAATGGCTCGAACGCCTGGCTTTATCGTTGATCTTGGCCGGGGGGTTTGTCTGGATCGCACTACGCGGAGGATTGCCGCTTTTTCCACCGAAAGAAGCCTTTGGGGCGGTGAAATGGTGGACCGTCGGCGTTTACATCATTTCCTTGGCCGTCGTGCATTGGTTTCGCGCCGCCCGGTGGCGCCACCTTTTGCGATCCATCGGCGAAGCTTCGCTTTGGAATGTCGTGTGCGTCGCTTGGGTGGGGTTTGGCGCGATATTACTTTCGCCTTTGCGCAGCGGCGAGATTGTCCGTCCGTACCTCATCACGCGCCACAGCTCGGTGAAACTTTGGGAAGCCACGGGAACCGTTGGTGCTGAAAGGATCATCGATGGTTTGACGGTCAGCGTCGTTCTTTTCCTCGGGTTACGCTTGGCCAAACCTCTCGATCCTTTGCCCGATCACATCGGAGACTTGCCCGTACCCGTTGCTGCGGTGCCGGCGGCGGCAACCGGAGCGCTCATCGTGTTCGTCGGTGCGTTTGTCGCGATGGGGCTCTTCTTCTTCGCGCGTGAGTTCGCTCGACGCTTGACGTTGCGCATCGTCGGCGTCGTGTCGAAGCGCTTGGCGGAGACCTTGGCGAACGTGGTCGAACGAGTCGCCGAAGGCATGCGGTTTCTTCCTTCGCCGAAACACCTCGGACCGTTTCTCGCCGAAACGTCGGTGTATTGGGTGGCAAACGCCTGCGGCGTGTGGCTTCTCGCGTGGGGTTCGGGACTCCAAACCACCACCCTCGCCGAAGCAGCCGTGACCATGGCGTGTGTTGGCATCGGCATCCTGGTGCCGTCGGGACCCGGATACTTCGGTGCGTTTCAGTTGTCGACGTACGCCGCGCTGGCGATGTACGTGCCGGAAACTTCGCTTCGCGCGAGCGGCGCGGCGTTCGTCTTTTTGCTTTACGTGACGCAGATCGGCTTCCACGTGCTGGCCATGCTCGTGGGCCTCGCGGGGATTCGTCGCGCCAAACCCGCGTGATGATGCCGCTTCAGTTGGGGGCGTTGTTGCCCTCGGACGAACGGGTTTTTCCGAAGATGTTCTCCCAGTTTGTCCGGTACTTGTCGGTGGCGACTTGCGCGGGGCCTTGTCGTGGAGGTTCGGGGGGGCGAGGGGCCTTGACGAGCGTTTCGACGTTGTAGAGTCGTTCGTGTTCTGTGCGCTGCGTCAAACTCACGACATCGCCGTGAATGGGCGCTCCTTCGCGGATGTTGCGGATGGCGCCGAGTTCGAGCGAGCCGTCACGCATGCGCAGGACGTTGTAGCCCTCGCCGTCGTCATGAGGGCTGTGAATCATGACCACGTCTTTGTTGACGGTGGCCGGCGTTGTCGACGCATCCGAGTTTGGCTCGGCTGCTTTCGGGGACTCTCGCTCGTCGTTCACGAATGACATCGTGGCATCTTCGGAAGCGCTCCGTAAGGCATTCTTCGGCACCGCTGCGAACAAGTTTCGAAGGCGTCGGTGTCGAGCCCGGCGACCGCGACGAATCGAAATGTCACGAAACTTGGCCCGTCACTTTCGGCTGACTTATGGGGGGATGGAGCTTGAGTGCCGCTGGTCGCGGCCGTGGTGTGAAACAAGAAATCGCACCCGTTGGAGGTTTGTCATGAGCATGCCAGGCGCAGAGGACACCGTCGGCGAGGGCCTCGGTCAAAATGCCAAAGCAACTTCGTCCGCTTCCGATCGGCGGGCAGGCAAGAGCCGAGTCAGCTTCGAAGCGCTCGTTGCCGTCGGCGATGCCAATGGCGCCGGTGGGTTCGAAGCCGAATCGGTCGACGTTTCCCAAGCAGGAATGCGTCTTCGCACGGCGTATTTGCCCGATGTCGGGGAGAAGTTGTTGTGCCGGTTCGAAGGCGATGTCGGCGAGATCGTCGCTGAAGGTGAAGTCACGTGGCGTCGCGAAGCTTCTCGCGGGGGCGAGTTCGGTTTGCGATTCACCAAGTTCGAGACGGCGGATGCGGAGGGAACGCTGCGCTCGATGTGTGCCCGCATCAACGGCACGGCTGATCCCAGCGCCGGACCGATCGCGGTTCCCGGCACACGCGTTCGACTGCACATCGAGGGACTCGGCTCGCCCATGAAGGCGCGCGTACGCGACTCGCTCGGTGGAGAAATCCAAGTCGGCTCGAACCTCGAATTCCTCAAGGTCGGTCGTTCGTTGGAGCTCGAGGACATGGACCACGGGGACAAACGCCCGGCCATCGTCGATTCGGTGAAGGTCGAAGTCGATTCGCAGACAAAAATTCCGCAACTCGTCGTGTCGCTGCGCTTCGACGGTCTCGACGGGAAAAAGTTTGACGTCAAAGAAACGGCGAAAGACGCGCTCAATACGCTCGGAGCGATCGCGCGGCGCGCGACGAAGTCGAACGAAGATCGTACGGATGCAAAAGAATCCAAGGACGCTGAAGCGCCCGGCGCACGAGGTACATCGTCATTGGCGAGCGTAGCGGCGACGTTGCGTCCTCGTCCCTCTGCGGCTCGAGCATCTTTGCCGTCGGTTCCCGCTCGAAGCGAGAGCGGCAAGTCGCGTGAGGATGCGGCGGCCGAAGCGAAGGAAGCTCGTTCGGAAGGCGTCGCGACGGAAGACGCCGACGAGACGCCGAGTGGCAAGAAGGACGTTGGCGCGGCGGTTCGTAACGTCGCTTCGAAGGCCTCGGGATCGGCGCGAGCGGCCATGGGTGCGGTTGGACCCGCCATGGGCAAGTTCGGTTCGCGCGCGAAAGGTGCCGTCGTGGGTCTTTTGGCGGCGATTCGTAAACGTCGCGAAGCCGGCGGTGAGGCGGAAGGACAAACGTTTCGCCGGACAACCTCGGCGCCTCCGGCAGGTGCACTCCGTGCCGCCGGGCGGAAACTCATTCGTGATCATGAAGAAGGTGATGGCGTGAACGGTGTGGCGAAGGCAGCATCTCGGCGCAAAGCAGCGCTGATTGGTGGAGCGTTGGGTCTTGCCGCCGTGCTCGCGGTGGTCGGCGGCGCTCGATTCTTTGGTTCTCAAAACAATACGACGGCCGATGCGCAAGCACCGGAAGCGGCGACGAGTGCTGCGGCGCTTCCCGCTCCGACCGCGCCGACGCCGGGGGCTGATGGAACAGCGACGCCCGTGGCCAATGTTCCGCTCTTCGGCGCGACGCCGCTGTCGACGACCGAACCCGTGCCGGCGATGCCGACGCAACCGGATGGAACGATCGCGCCTGCGCCGACGGCAGCAGCTGCGGATCCGAACGCCGCTCAAGCCGAAGCTCCCGAAGCTGCGGGATCGAGTGATGACGACAGCGACGACGACGCCAAAGGCGACGGCAAGCAATTCGGTCACGGTTCGGTGCGCAGCCCGATCACGCTCAAGATCAAGACCGATGGGGACATCGAGACGGTCAACGGCGCAGCGGGCGCGATGGGCTTCACGATCTCGTTGCCCGGCCGGCGCGTGAAATCATCCGCCTCCGAGCTCATGCGGAAAGACAAACGCATCGCTTCGCTCAACATCGTGAACAATCCGACGGGCGCCGAGATCAGCATTCAGTTCAAGGACGGCGTACCCGCGTACATGGCGAAATCCAAGGGCAACAGGCTCGACATCGCGCTGGGCACGGACGCAAAGAAGGTGGCGAAAGCCGGCGCGACGAAGAGCAAGAAGGGCTCGAAGAAAGCAGCGAAGAAGGGCGCGAAGAAGGGTTCCAAGAAACCCTGACGTCCCTGCCTCCCAACGTTGTTGAATTGCGGCGTCGGACATTCCGGCGCCGCAGGCGTTTCGAAACAACGTGGAATCATGATTCAGCCATCCGGAGGCTCGAGCAGCGGTCGTGAGCGGCTCGTCGCCGTCGCCTGTTTGACACGATAAACCCTTCCTTCAGCGTGAATGTCCGGTGCATCGACGTCATGCGCAGTCGTGCGCCGTTGTGGACGTTCGAGTGTGCGTCGCGTTCACCCGTGTGTTTGGTGGAGGCTTGTCGGTCGCTCCGAATTGCGCATGGGAGGTGGCGTGTCTGATCGGCTTCGCTAGAGTTCAACCATCGTTGATCAGGACACCTCACGGTGTGCGATTGCGACGCAGGGGAGGGGGACATTTTGGCTGCGAGCACTCCAGTGCAAGCGAGGTGGGCGGTGCACCGCGCACATCGGGCGATGATGGGGCACCATCCGGGTCCCGGTCGCGTTCTTCTCGTCGAGGACGAGCCGGATCAAGCGGCGATTCTCGAGGCCGTGTTGCGGCATGAAGGGCTCGACGTCTTCGTTGCTTCGAGCGGCGAGCAAGCGATCGAGATTCAGCATCGCACGCCTTCGGACGTGCTGGTGACGGACCTCAACTTGCCCGGAATGACGGGGATGGATCTCATCCGGCGTTTGGCTCCGCAGATCGCGGACGAAGAGACAAACCGATCGGCCACGCCGGCCGTGATTGTCGTCACGGGATCGGGATCCGTTTCGAATGCGGTCGACGCGTTGAAGCTCGGCGCAGCCGACTACATGCAAAAGCCTCTCGATCCGGCGCGCCTCGTGTCACTCGTGCGCGAGCTGCTCCACTCCGACAACGTGCGCGAAGCGGAAGGCGAGAGCGACGAAGCGCTCGCCAATCCGTTGGTGTTCGAAGGAATGGTCGGAGGCTCGCGCGCTATGCGCGACGTCTTCACGCGTATCGAACGGGTCGCGTCGACGATGGCTCCGGTGCTCATCGTGGGGGAAAGCGGAACGGGCAAGGAGCTCGTGGCGCGAGCGATTCACAACCGCAGTCCGAGGAAATCGGGGCCGTTTGTCCCAGTACACACCGGGGCGATCCCCCGCGAGCTCATCGGCAGCGAGCTTTTCGGTCACGAAAAGGGATCCTTCACCGGCGCGTTTGCATCCGCCGAAGGCAAGTTCGAAGCGGCGGCGACGGGCACGGTTTTTCTCGACGAAGTCGGCACGATGGATGCAGCGGTGCAGGTGAGCCTCCTGCGTGTCCTCGAGACGTACCGATTCACGCGCGTTGGTGGTCGCAAAGAGATCGAAGCGGACGTGCGCATCGTCGCGGCGACGAACAAGGATCTGCTTGATCTCGTCGATGAAAATATCTTTCGCGAGGACCTTTATTATCGCCTCAACGTCTTCACGATCACCCTTCCGCCGCTGCGTGAGAGGGTCGAGGACATTCTCCCGATCGCGGAGCGTTTCCTCGTGAAGTATTCGCGGCGGTACGGCACGTTCGCGAAGCGTTTCTCCGAAGGCGCGGTGCAGCGACTTTATGCGCACGACTGGCCGGGCAACGTGCGCGAGTTGCGGAACGTCGTCGAACAGACTGCGCTCTTTGCGGCAAGTGAAGTCGTTGCTGCGGAAGAAGTGCAGCTCGGGCAAGGCCGTATTGAAAGACGAACCGGACGTCGTTCGTCTTTGCAAACGGAAGTCCCCGCGGTCGTGCATGCACCTGTCGAACACGAAATCGTGCCGGCGGCGGCGAGTGAACTTGGGGCGTCGTCGGCGGTTGCGTCCGTGATCGAGCACGAGCCGGCGGATGTTTCGACGGTGCTCGTCGAAGCGGTGGCGCAACCGTCATCATCGATGCCGCCGCCGTCGAATCGTTCGTCGTTACAAACGCCCGGGGAGGCGGAGCATCGAGACGCTGCGGAGCATCCGTTGGTGCTTCGTTTGCCGGTTGGAACGCGATTGGCGGATGCCGAGCGCAAGCTCATCTTGTTGACGCTCGAAGCGGTGCGCGGGAACAAGCAACGAGCGGCGCGAGTGCTCGGGATCAGTCGACGTGGGCTTTATTCGAAGCTGCAAGCGTATGGCGAGCACGTGGGTGCGGCTCAGGATGCAGCGGATACGGCGGATGCCGAACCGTCCAACGATGCGCCGGATGAGCCTGTGTCCGCAGTGAACGAGCCTTCATCGAACGAAGGACGCTCGAACGATGTAGCTGTCTTGCCTGTTGCGGTGACGGAGCAGCCGGCAAGTTGAACGCGCGTCAAGGATCGGGGCGGCATTGAACACGGATTCACGAACATTCTTGGACGCGGAGAAGAATTTTTTCTTTTGCTGCATTCTTTTCGCTAGATCCGAACTTCTTCATTGATCATGCGTCAGGAAG
>CAYSYX010000120.1:0-5316 GCA_964435055.1 uncultured Polyangium sp.
GTATTGGATCGAATGCAGCGCGGGAATGACGTAAATGAGCAACGGATCGATGCTCGAATAAATCAACCACGGCCAAACGCTGCAGAGAAGAGCGATCAGCGGCGTGGCAATGGGCAATTTTCCTTCACGTTTCCATTTGCCGCCCAGCGCAAAGATCATGGGCACGACCGACGCGAAAAACAGCACGGCCGTGACTTGTTCGAGGCCCCGCGGGTGCGCGAACGTCACGTACCAAACGCCTTTTTCTTCCGCGGCATGACCAATATCGCGGGGACTCGCCCACGCGTACGCCCAGCCCGCATAACAATGGATCAAAATCGCCAATCGTTCGGCTTTGTCGAAGCGAACCCCGCGACGCGCCGAAAGGACCGAAAAGACGCCGAAGCCTTGTTTGACGTAATGCCAGCCAACGAGGAAAAACATCAGCTGAATCATCACGCCGAGTGACGAAGCGGAGCGGAACACGAGGGCCGTGACGCCCCAGATGATGAGCACGATGGGAACAACGAATCCGGCGAGCAAGTAGCGAATTTGTTGCCACCCGGTAAAACCATTTCCAAACGCGCGAGACCGAACGTCTTTGTAAAACAAGAAATACGTGACGGCAAAATGCGGATCGTTGATGACGAACGCTGCGGCAAACATCGCAAACGAAACGATGTATTCCGTCGGTTCCAATCCGAACGCTTTTCGCAGGATCCACGACAACGGATACAAAAAGGGCGTCAAACCACCAACGAGCGCAAATTCCAGGAGCGAACGGGTTCGTCCTTCCGGACGCGGAGTGGCAACAAGCGGGGGAACTGTAGCGACGCTCGTCATGACGAAAGGATATCATCGTGGTAATTTTTGTGTGGGTTCTGTTGGACAAATCGTCTCTCTGATATGACCAAAATCAACCAAACACCGGAAAAAGAGCCTTGACGATGCAACCGCCGAGCGACAAAGGTTTGCCCATGCAAACTGTACAGTCTGTCCCGGATGCTCAGCCGTTCGAGGATCCGGACATCTCACACCTGGTCATTGAGGATGACGAGCCGGTGGACAACATCTTTACCGAGAAACAGGAAAGGCTTCTCACGACACCTCTTTATGCGTCGTGGAAACCTCTGGGTGAAGATGGTTCGACGCCTCGTTCATTCGAGGTTTTGGCGAATGTCGGGTTGTTTCACACGCCCCGTGAGCAAGCGATCGTTCCCGATGTGATGCTGAGCCTGGATGTCAAAACGCGTAACGATCTTTCGGTCCGAAAGAATCGCACGTACTTCGTCTGGGAGTTTGGCAAGGTACCCGATGTCGTGATCGAAATCGTGTCGAACAACGAAGGCGGTGAATTGGACACGAAAATGCGCCGGTACCGACAAATGCGAATTCCGTATTATGTCGTCTACGATCCGGACCACGAGCTGGGTTCGGTCACGCTTCGGTCTTACGAGCTGCGCGGGGATCTCTACATTCCTCTGCGTCAACATTATTACGAACTCGTAGGATTGGGCGTCGTCGAGTGGACCGGCGTGCACGAGAACCTGGAAACGACGTGGCTTCGTTGGTGCACCAAAGATGGCGAGCTCATTCCGACGGCGGAAGAGAGTGCTCGAGCCGCGGACAAACGCACCGAAGTTGCGTACAGGTACGCTGATGCCGCGATAAAACGTGCCGAACTGTTCGCCGCGCATCTGCGGGCTGCGGGAATAGATCCAGAAACCCTATGATTCGTCCCGAGCGTTCTTCTGCGCCGTTTTTTCCCGCCGTCCCCTGAAATCCCAAAATCATGGTAAGGCGTGAACGTGGTCGATCCGTCACGCAATCAGCGCGCGCCCATTGGTGCGGAAGCTGCGGGCTACGAAGCTGTCCTTCGGCCGCTTGAAGCTGCATTCAGTCGCCGAAAGGGTGATTTGCGCCGATTTGGCGGCAAAGCATCGAGCCTCGGACGCCTCATCCGGGAAGGTTTCCACGTTCCCCGCGGATGGGTTCTTCCCGCCGAACACTTCGATGCGCTGACGCAAGACACATTGCCTCGCGGGCACGATCTTCCAACGCTGGTGAAGCTGGCCGGAAGTCGCGGAGGTATTGATCGCGCAGCGCGGGCTCGGGATCGCATTCAGGAAACGCCTTTGTCACCGGCGATCGTGGCCGCCGTGCACGCTTTGTGGGCCGAGATCGAAGCCGTCGCGCCTTGGGGCGTGGCCGTTCGTTCGAGCGCCACGTGCGAAGACGCCGCAGATACAAGCTTTGCGGGGTTGGCCACGACCGTGCTCGGCGTACGTGGGCCGGATGGGCTCATGGCCGCGATCAAGCAGGTCTGGGCGAGCGCGTTTCTTCCTCGAGCCCTCGAATACATGGCCCATACCGCGGTTCGCGATGTCGCGATGGCGGTTGTCATTCAAGTCATGGCGCACGCCGATTGTGCCGGAGTTCTTTTTACTGCGCCTCCTCCGGGTTTGGCTGGAACGCACTGGGGCGAACACGAACGGCTCGTCAATGTGACGTGGGGCCTCGGAGCGCCCGTCGTTGAAGGCGCAATGGCTACGGACTCGGTGCGTTTGTCCAAGGACGGAGCCGTCGTGGCGATGGCCATTGCGGACAAACCTCGGGCCGTCGTCGTGGGACCATCGGGTCTCGAAGAGGTCGACGTAGCGGCCGAAAAGTCCAAACAACCGGCCCTTTCGCCCGGCGCGATTCAAGAGCTCGCGGAATTGGCGACGCGTTTGGAGCTGAGCGGTCCAGGGCCTTTCGATGTTGAATTCGCCGTCGAAAAAACGCCGCAGGGTGTGCAACACGTGGTCGTGTTGCAGGTTCGTCCCGTCGCCGGCGGAGGTTTTCCCGAGGGAGGCGATGCGACCACCGTGTGGTCTCGGGCAAACGTCGGTGAAGCATTGCCCGGAGCAGCCACGCCGCTCACGTGGTCGATCGCGCATCGATTTTCCGAGAAGGGATTTCGCGAAGCCTTCGCCGCGCTTGGTTGTCGTGTACCTCGAGGCGCGCAGCTCGTCGCCAATGTGCAGGGAAGGTTTTACCTGAACCTCACGCGGTTCATGCAGATCTCGGCGCAAGTGCCGTTTCTGACTCCACGGGCGATCATGAACGTCAGCGGTGGAGCCAACGAAGCGGCCATCGCACTTCTAGAAAGACAAACCGAGAAAGTTTCGACGCGCCGATTTATCTCGCGTCTGCCGTTCGTTGCGCCAAACATCCTCGCGCGCCAAGCTCGCCTCGAAGATGAAGTGCGCGCGTATGAAGAAGACGCAACGCGCGCTCGACGATCCCTCGACGAAATGGATCTCGGCATCCTGCCCGATGACGCGCTCGTCACGACGCTCAACACGGCAAGCGGGCTGCTCGATCGTACCGGCACGTTGATGCTCGAATGTGCGTCGGCATCGCTGGCAGCACACCTTGCGTTGTCTCGACTGCTCGATCAGGTCGCGGCGCGGCGGACATCCGTGCGTGATGATGTGACGGGCAGTGATGTCACGACGTCGGAAGGCTTCACCAACGGAGCCTCGCTGGCGCAAGCGCTCACGGGCGGCGTGCGAGATCTCGACAGTGCCGCTCCAGGCGTTGCGCTGATTCGATTGGCCGAGGTTTTTCGGAACGAACCTTTTGCGAGTGAACGATTGCTGGCGGGGACCGTTCGAGGTCCAAGTGATTTGCCGGAAGGCTCAGCGCGTCGAGCGCTCGAACGATTCCTGGATCTGTACGGTGATCGCGCCGTTCGTGAAGCCGAGTTGTCGACACCGCGATGGCGCGAAGATCCGGCGCCCGTGATGGCCATGCTCGTGTCGTCGTTACGCACGCCCGAAGGCGAATCTGCGCGGGCGTTGGCTCGAGCGCGAGCGTTGTCGGATCGCGAAATGGCGCAGCTCGAAACGCGTCTCGGACCCTTGCAGATGTATTCGGTCCGAACGCTGGTGAACCGCACGCAGCGCTACACGCGGCTACGTGAGCGTATGCGCACGTGGGTCACGCGTGTGCTGGGCATGTTCCGCTTCATCGCGCTCGACATCGATCGTCGTTTACGCCGCATCGATCCCACGCTCGAAGAAGGTGCGGTGTTTTTCTGTGCGTTCGACGAGCTCGTTCAAGCGCTCCGCAGTGGTCGTGCCGATGTCGGTCACGTCGTGCGTTTGCGACGCGCCGAGTATCTCCGTGATGCGGCTCGGCCTGATCCGCCGCCGACGTTCATCGGTCGACCGCCGCCGGTGCAGGTTCCGCCTCCAGCAGGCCAATACTTGCAAGGTTTGCCCGCGTCGAGCGGTGTCGTGGAAGGTCGAGCGCGCGTTCTTGCGCCCGGCACCGTGGATCTCGATGAAGTTCGCGTCGGCGAAGTGCTCGTGGCGCGAACGACCGACGTAGGTTTGTCCCCGCTCTTTCTCGTGTCGGCGGCGGTCGTCACGGAAATGGGCGGACCGCTTTCGCATGCCGCCGTTGTTGCTCGCGAATACGGCGTTCCCGCGGTCGTCAACGTCGTCGGGGCAACGATGGCGATTCGTACGGGAGACCTTTTACGTGTCGATGGAGATCGCGGGACGGTTGAAATCCTGAACGAACATGCCAAGCCGAGTGCATCGTGACGTTGCCTCGTAACGCTTTTGCTCTGGCTCTCGGACTCGCGCTCGTCGTTCCCACCGCGTTCTCACTGGCCGACGCGCCTCGAGCCGGGTTTGTCCCGGATCCAGCCGGCGTTGCGTCGACCAAACAATGGACGTTCGAAGTGCAGGTTCGTCAGGGCGTACCAACGCTCGGGGTCGTGAAGTCCTCGACGCTCGACAAGCCGATCACCACGGCGCGCGTTTTGGGCCGTTTCGCGATCGAATTCTGGATCGGCAAAGAGCTGCTCGATCGGGTTCGTTTCGACGTACCGCTGCTCGAAGATCCTACGAAACGAAAGAATCGTCGGAGCGGGTCGCCGGAATTTGCGGTGAACACACGTTTGTCCGTGCGGATGGCGGATAGTTCACGCGCAACGTCGGTCGTGTTCGTCGATCGGGCGACGGGCGAAGCGAAGACGTTTGCTTGGCCTCCTGGATCCGACGGACGATTGGTTCCGTTGCAGGCTCCCGCGAGTGTTTCGGCGGATGCGGGTCCGGATGCGCCTTCGTCCGATGCGGCTCCGACCCCGGACGCCGGATAAATCGCACCGATCGTGCGCACGCAGGTTCCATGCTTCGAGCGACTGCGATACGCTCCGATCGCCATGGCTAGTCGTTTGCTCGCTGCATCGATCGTTGCGACGTCCGTCGTTCTTTCGTCGTTTGGTTTTGCGCAAGGCAAAGGCGCTGCTCCTGCAAAAGGCGCTGCTCCTGCAAAAGGCGC
>CAYSYX010000120.1:5416-21440 GCA_964435055.1 uncultured Polyangium sp.
AAAGGCGCTGCTCCTGCAAAAGGCGCTGCTCCTGCAAAAGGCGCCGCTCCAGCCCCCGCGGAAGCGAAAGTCGATCCGCCGGTGTTTCCGCTCAAAGATCCTCAGGGTCGAGCGGGCATCAGCCCGTACATGGAGCTGATCAACAAGGGTGAAGCATCGTTTGTCGCGCGAGACTTCGCGGGCGCGGTCGTGCAATTCCAAGAAGCCATCAAGGCCGATGGTTCAAAAATGCTCGCGTTTTACCGCATGGGCGAAGCGCAACTCGCCGCGGGCAAACCCGAAGAAGCCGAAGCGATTTGGACCGCGGGCTTGGGCAAAGAAGGCACGCCGTCGATGAAGGCGCGTCTGCTCTTCTGCTTGGCGGACCTCAAAGAGCGCGAGAAGAAGTACGAGCCGGCCAAAGAAGCCTGGGCGAAATACGCGCAGTTCCTCAAGGACAACGCGCAAGAAGCCAAGGGTTTCGCCATGACGCCGGAAGAGCGCACCAAGGTCATCGATCGGCACTTGAAGGACGAGAAGGACTACTCGGCCGTTCGCGAACGCATCAAGAATCGTCAAGCCGAGCTCCAGAAGGAAGCCGAAGAGAACGCGAAGAAGGACAAGGGCAACAAGTAATTCGTTGCTGGTCCAATTGTTCTAGAAAGCCAAACGGCCTGCCGGGAAAAACCCAAGCAGGCCGTTGTTGTTTCCGGCGTTCAGTTCAGCGTTTGATGGTCGAAGGCACGGGCCCGGAATCGGTCCACTTGTAAAAACCTTCGCCCGTCTTTTTGCCGAGTTTTCCAGCACGGACCATCTGTCGAAGGATCGCCGGCGGTCGGAACTGCTCGCCGATTTCGCGATGCAGGTGCTCGAGGATCATCAGGCGCACGTCGAGGCCCACGAGGTCGGTGAGCTTGAGCGGTCCCATCGGGTGTCGATAACCAAGCTCCATCGCGCGATCGATGTCTTCCACCGAGGCAACGCCGGTTTCGAGCATACGCATCGCTTCCGCACCGATGACGACGCCGAGACGGCTCGTGGCGAATCCGGGCATGTCGTTGACGATGATCGGGGTTTTACCGAGGCGCTTGGCGATGGCGGTGCTCGTGGCGACCGTTGCTTCATCCGTGCCGAGACCGCGCACGATCTCGAGCAGTTCCATCACAGGCGGTGGATTGAAGAAGTGCAGGCCGATCGTGCGATTGGCAGCTCCCACGCGAGCCCCGATTTCCGTGATCGACAAACTCGAAGTGTTTGTCCCGAGGATCGTTTCCGGGCGCGTGTGCGCTTTGACTTCTCGGAGCAGATTTACTTTGAGCTCCATAAGTTCCGGAACGGACTCGATGACGAGGTCGACATCGTTGCAAGCTTGCGCAAGGTCCGACGTCGGCACGAGCGCGCCGATCAGCTCGCTGCGCGCTTCGTTGAGCATCTTGCCCTTCTGAACGAGTTTGTCGGTCGTCTGCTTGATGTTGTCGATGGCTTTCGCCACGCGACCGGCATCGACGTCGAAGACGTGCGTGACAAACCCAGCTTGCGCGGTGACTTGCGCAATGCCTTGGCCCATCGTGCCCGAGCCGAGCACGACGACGCGCTTGATCGAAGCAAGCGCCGCGGTGATTGCGTCACTCATAGATGTGCGGGTTGGCCTGGCGGAGCGGGTTGAGGAGCCGGTCGTACCACGTTGCCGCCGGGAGGCGCACCCGGGGGAGCACCCGGAGCCGGAGCTGCACCACCAGGAGGCGTTCCCGGAGCTGCACCACCTTGGCGAGCGCGTTGCTGTTCGATCAGCTTTTGGATTTGCTCGCGCTGCTCGGGTGTGAGCTGTTGAAGCGGATTGCCCGCAGGTTGTCCGGGCTGACCAGGTTGTCCGGGTTGAAGGACAGCCGGTCGTACTTGCGGCGGAGCTTGAGGTGTGGGCGGCGGAGCTGCCTGGACGGCTTCAGCCGCCGCGGGTTTGTCGCCTTCGGGTTTGTCGTCGCCCGAGGTCACCAACATGGCTACGCCGGCTGAGAAAAACAGGGCTAAGCCGAGGATAGGAACCCAGTTCGGTGTGCGGGGTTCGTCCGCGCCGAGTTCCGTCGAGGGTTCGTTGTCGAAGTGATCGTGGGCGTCGTGATGGCCGGCGGATGCATCCGCGTGGGCGTCGTGCGCAGCGCTCATGGCCGAAGGGAATGCCCCACTTCGGGCGCGAAGTCCATGGGCGCCGCGCGATCAGTGGCCTTTTCGGATCAAAGCGGAACGAGACGCGAGGTGAAGAAGACACGCATCGTGCCCACTTCCGCACGTGCGCCCGTGAGGAGGAACGGAACCTTGCGCGTTTCACCGGCAAGTTTCAGCGTCAGCTCGCCACGCACCGGGATGTTGGCATCCGCGCCGTTGGCTCGAGCGATTTCGATGACGTAGCTGCCCGAAAGCGCGTTGTTCAAGCCAACGGTCTCCGTGCGGGTGCTCGTTGCATCGCGCGAGCTCACTTGCGCCTTGCCGCCGGCACCGAGCCACGACGTTCGGCGACCTTGCGCATCGATGAATCCGATGTCGAGGTCCACGTTGCCCGTCCACTCCGCCGTCGCCTGAATGTCGCCGCGAACCGTCGCGTTTGTCACGGCCACAGGTTGCTCGAGCAGTTTGTCGATCGCCGTCCGCACGGGCGTGCTCGCATCGAGACGCAGCAGCGTCGCGAGGTCGTTCATGCCGAGCGCGTTGGCGCAACGAATCGCTTCGGCCACGAGCTTCGCATCATCGGAAGCCATGTCCGCGAGCGCGATGCGATGTTCACAAGCAAGCGGCCGATTGCCCGCGGCTTCTTGCAATTCGGCGAGACGCGTTTGCATCGCTCGATCGCCCGGACGAACGTCCGTGAGACCGCCCAAGATACGAATCGCTCGTTCACGATCGCCTTGGCGCGCAGCAAGATCCGCTCGGGCAAGCAACGCATCGGGATCGAGCGCATCACGTCCGGCCCACTTCGACGTCAGCTCCTGCGCTTCGCCGATGCGACCCGACGTCGAGTACAGCGCGAACAGGTTGACCGTCTTGTCGCGGCTGTTGGGCGCAGCCGACAACTCGCTCTCGGCAAGCAAAAGCTTCGGAGCATTTTGAACGGCCAGCGTGTTTGTCGTATCAAACGATGCTTTGCGTTCAAAGATCTTCTTCATGGCGACCATGCGCCGACGTTGTCCCCAACCGCCGCCGCCCCAAGGCCCATCTTCATCAAATGCGCGACGCTGTTGCGGCGCTGCGGGGGGAGCCGACTCGAACGGAGCGTCGGCAGCTCCGCCGAAAGGATCGCGCGGAACCGACTTGGACGCCGGTTTGGCCGGGCTGGCCGTCGTCGGAGCAGGTGCGGGGAGCGCTCCGGGACCACGCGACGCGCCTCCGCCAGCTTTGTCCGCACCAATGTCGCCAAGGCTGTCAGCCGCCGCAAGCTCGCCGGCTTCGGTTTCCCTCTTCGCTTCTTCGTCGAGCTGCGCTTCGTTGTCCGCGTCCGCCGTCGAGCTTTGCGCGGAAACTTCACCCGTGAACGAAGGCGCGAGGCTTGTTCGTTCCAGGCCGAACGCATTCATCATCGCTTCGCTTTCGAGCACGAGCAGCGACGTGAATCGGCTCGCCACGGCAAATCGCTTCGACAACTCGATCGCCGCCAGCTTGCTCGCTTGACCACCCGTACGTTCCAGTTCGGCGATCTTCGCCGCTGCATACAAGCGCGGAACGAAGGCATTTCCGGAACTGGTCGAAGCTAGGATCTTGATCGGGTACGTCTGTTCAAACCGTTCGTCGGCAACACGTCCGCGCAGCTTGATCGACCCATCGATCGTCTCGCCGCCGGACATACGCGCCACGACAAACGTCTCGCCACCCGCACGAATCGGATCGAGTCGCGCAGGCGTGACTTGCGTGAGGCCCGGCGGAAGTTCGACCTCGGGATCCCGAAGCGTCACGCCATAAGCAGCGGAGAGAACGTCGAGTGCTGCGGAGGAAACCTTTTGTCCGGGCACGTAAGGAATCACCACACCACCGCCGCCACGAGCCAACGCTCCGAGCGACGTCATGTCGGCGTCGGCTCCGAGCGCGACCGCGACGATCGATGCACCCGAAGGCGGCATCGAAGAGCGAACACCGGCTTCGATGTGCGAAGCGCGTGTCGGTCCCACGGTGGGCGTTCCGTCGCCGAGGTAGATGATGCGCAATTCCTTGCTGCCCAAACTACCCACGGCACTTCGCGCAGCGCTGATCGACGCGGACATGTCGCTTCCGCCGTCCGGCTCCACGCTGCCGAGGAATCGTTCCACATCGCCTGCAGCCGATGCGCTCGGTGCGGAAGGCGTCGGAAACGATGCCTTGGAATCGTTTGTCATGGGACGACACGTCGTGTCGCACGCGAGCACGACGAACGTGTCGCGTCGGTCCATTTCGCGAACGATCGTCGAAGCGAGACGTGTTGCGCGAGCGAAACGCTCACCGAACATCGAGCGGCTCGTATCGACCACGATCGCGTGCACGCGCTCTTTCGCTTCTTGCCATCGAGGCAGCTTCGGTCGAACGGCGATCGCGACGTACGGCGATGAATCGAAGGCGATCGCTTTGGCGGCTTCCGCTGCGTCCTTCTCGTCGGTCGTCTTCGCTTTCGTCGCCGCCGGTCCGTCGACGGGTTTGGCCGGCTCGTTTGTTGTGGCCGGATCCATCTTGTAGGCCCACGCCGTCGCTTCCCGATCGCGATCGGCCATCGCGTATTCGACCGTCAAGTCACCCGCGGGAACGAAGTTCGTCGCTTGGAACGTCTTGCGGTCGCCCGTGGGATCACCGCTTGCGGAGGCCAGTTCATAACCACGTGTTTGGAGCCCAAACGATTTGTCGTTACCGAGCACCTGCAAGTCGAGGTCGAACGAATCGATCTTCGTCGTGCCGCTCGGATCATGCGCGAGCGGATACGTGAAGCGACGAACGCCTGCGGCTTGTTCCACCGTTTGCGTGTACGCGAGGATCACGCGACGCGAACCTTTGCGCGGGATCGGGAAAATTTTGAGCTCAAACCTTCCACCGCGTTGCCATTCGAGCAGCGCCGGATCGCGCCATGGTCCCGCGACCCAAATGATCTCTTCCTTCGGCTTGGGCGTTTTCGGTGCCGCGTTCTGAATCACGCCGCGCCAAATCGCGGCGCCCTTGTCGCGATCGACGAACGCTCCTTCCATCAACTTGCCGTCGACTTCCAGCGCCAACCGTTCGATCTGCGCACCGGGAGGAAGCGGGAATCGGTAGATGCCTTCGAGCTCTTCGTCGGTGTCGTTCGTGAACGTTTCGTCGATCTCCGTCCGAGCCACGACGTCGACGACGCGAACCTTGACCGAGTGTTTGGCTAAGCGAACCGCGCGGTCTTTCTCCGTCGTTTGTCCCGGCTTACGCGCTCGCAATTCGCCTACGCCGCGAAGCACGGGCGCATCGAGCTCTTCCGGCGATCGATCGCTCCACTCCATCGAATCAGCCACGCTCGCCGAGCTGGCCACGACGAGCTCGCGACCTTTCTCGACGGTGACTTCTTCACCCGCACGAACTTCCGTCCACTTGCCCGACGTCGGTCGCACTCGAACTTTGCCGCGAGCCACTTCTACGTTCGCGCGTTCGTTGTTTGCCGTGAGCATCAGCTTGGTGCCGAGCACTTCGACATCGCCTGTTCCAAAGGAAAAACGCGCCGGCGGAGCATCTTTGATCCACGCCACATCGGCCACGACGCTGCCGTTTTCCACCTTCGCCGCGCGTTCTTTGCCTTCGGCGATCGACACGGACGAACCACGATCGATCGAGAGCACCGAACCATCCGCGAGCGAGACGTACGCCCGCGTGCGCGCATCCGTGCGCAACGTCGTTCCGCCTTTGACTTCGCCTCCGGCGGCAAGCGGTTGGCACTTGCCGGACGCGTCACACGCTTCGAGGCCACCGTTCTTATCAGCCGAAGCGCGCGAGATCGATTCGACCTTGCCGGTCCAGACAGCTTCCTGCGTTTTTTGCGGCGCTTCCGTCGTGCGTTTGTCCGGCGCATCCTTCATGTAGAACCCGACGGCTGCGGCCGCCGCCAAGGTTCCAAGCACGCCCGCGACGACCTTCGGGCGTCGAAAAAGCGGGACGACCTTCGCTCCACCCGCTGCCGGTGCCTGCGGTTTTTCCGGAGCAACCTCGGTCTTGGTCTTCGTGCGTTCACGAGAAGCCGGTTCATCGGGTTGCGTCACGGCGCGTGCCGGTGCTGCGGAATCGACGAGCGTGCCGGTCGGTCGAGACGCCCCCGCTTCTTCCGAAGCAGCGATCTGTTCTTTCGCGGCGTCCGCTTCCGAAGGCAGTGTGTCGTGACGTGATCGCGGTGCGAATTCCGTCTTCGCCGACTCGATGACCTCGCTCTCGCTCTGCTTTTCCGAGCTGACCGGTACCTCGGTTCGTCCGGACGAAACAGGTTTGCTCGTCACGTTGCTAGCGGGTGTCGACGTCAAGCTTCGAGGAATCGCGCCGGTGGGAGCCGGGAGATTGTTCACATCGATGCGGGCCAGGATGCGATCGGCGAATCCGGCATCGGCTTGGAAGTCGGCGCCGGCTTTGGCGACGGCTGCGGCAACTCGTTCAGCTTCGTAACGATTGTCCCGGCACGTGTCGCAATCGGCGATGTGATCCATCAGCTCGCGTGATGCGGTGCCATCGAGGACCTCGGTCATTCGATCTTCGACTTCTCGGCACAGTCGATCTTGGTTTGTCTCGGACGTGCTCATGACATCACTCCTCACCGATTTCGGCGCGTAAACGCGCGAGCGCGCGGCTTACTCGTTTTCGCGCTGTCGCTTCGTCGATCCCACATGCCAATGCCAGCTCGCGAAATCCGAGCTCGGCGTCGTAACGAAGCACCACGGCCTCTCGCTCACTCGGCTTGAGTTTGGCGAGCGCTTCGCGGGCCCGATGTGCGCGTTCTTTTTCGAGCGCCAGTTCGCCTGCATTTCCTTGCGACGCGTTGGCGTCGTGAACGAGGTGCAAACGAGCTTTTTGTCGGGCTTGCGTTTCCGTGTACCGACCGCATAAACGTCGCGCGATTCCGTAGAGAAACGCGCGCACGCTGCCTTCGGATCGGTATGTCGGGAACGCGTGATATGCCGCGACCAACGTCTCCTGTACGAGCTCTTCACTGTCGGCTTGCGAGCCGGTGAAAGCCATACACAGGCGTCCGATGGATGCTGCATACGCGCGGGCACACCGGGCGAGCGCTTCGCGATGGTCTCCCGCCGCGATCAGCTCTTCGATGGCGCGTGCTTCGTCCGCGACCGACTTGTCTTCACTCAGCGTCTCTGCACGTGCCAATGCCGGGGCCATGATTGCCTCTTCGCGGGCCATGTTGCTGCGAGCCTCTCTTTTGTGACCAAACTCGGAAGCGAATTTCGAACTGCTCCGTCCAACGGCCTCGGCATCGACCCCAACGCTCGATTCCCAGGACGGCTGATCGCGATGTCGCATCGGCCAAAAGCGCCGGCAGTCGGCGCGACCTTTGCAATACCCCTTGTCACGCTACATCATCGAGCAAGCCAAGATCTCGGTCGATGAGCTTCGAGGAGCGCCCCATGACCAAAAACATCGCCGCCCCCGCCCCCGCGTCGTCTTCTTTCACCATGTCGAAGGTTACCCGTGGTCACAGTCAGGGCGTGAATCGCCGTCCACGTTTTCGGACGATCGCCACGGTCCTCACGCTTGCGCTGGGGTCCGCAACATCCGCATTCGCTCAGGGACTTCCTCCACAAAAGCCCAACCCCACCGCGCCGCTTCTTCCGCCTCGTCCTCAACAACCCGTTCCCAAGCGCGTTGCTCCTCCGCCCGCACCTCCCGCCGCGCTTCCTTCGCTCGGACAAACCGATCCGCGAGCCCCCGTTGCTGCTCCGCCTCAAGGTCCCACGGTCGAAGAGAAGGCCATGCGTGGGGTTGTCGTGGTTGAACGCGCCGGACAAATCATCGGCTTGGGCACGGCGCTCTCGGGTGACGGTCGCATCCTCACCGCACTGTCTCCGCTTGGCTCGGGCAACGACATCGATGTGCGGTTTGCCGACGGCAAGGTTGTTCGCGCCAAACTAGGTCACCACGACCGGATGTGGGACCTCGCGCTGCTCGTTCCGCAGACCGGCAAGTGGACCGAAGGCCTCACCGCTTCGACACGCGACCCGGTTCGTCCGGACGCAGTGATTCGTTCTTACACGGCATCGCGAGGCAAGGTTGCTCCCGGCGCGATGGTCATTCGTGGGCGACGCACGTTGCTCGGAGCGGACGATGTGGAGTTGCCGAACGCGCTCGAACTTGGCTCGCGTGTTTCGCCGCTCGACTTGGGCAGTCCCATCATCGATGAAGACGGTCGCGTCGTTTCGCTTCTCGTTCGTGGATGCTCGCCGAACGAGGGTCGTCCGTGCACTCCGGTGGCGTTTGGAGTTCCAATCAACGCGATTCGTTCGTTTCTCAAAACCGTTCCGGCAACTGCGGTTCCACCTTCGGCGTGGCTTGGAATCGAAGGAATTGCCGATGTCGCGACGGTCGTGAAAGGCGTGCGCGTGCAAGCCGTACAGCCGAACAGCCCGGCAGCGGAAGCGAAGCTCGTCGGAGGTGATGCAACGGCGAGCGATATGATCGTTGCCGTGGCGGGAGTTCCGGTGACGACGCCGGAATCACTCGGCGAAGCGATTCGTGCACGAGCCGTGGGCGAGAAGGTTTCGCTGCTCTTGTTTGGTCAAGGCAAATATCGTGAGGTCACGGTTGTTTTGCGCCAGACCCCGGACCCGCGTACCGCATCTGAGCAATCGGCCGTGCCTGCCGAACTTCCCGCGCTGGGCGAACCCGGTTCGCGCAGCCCCGGATCCCCGAAGCCCGACCTGATGGGGGAACGTCACTGACGCGTTTCTTGGGTCGCACAACACGCGTTTGGCGGATCTCCGTTGACACGTCGACGAACGATCCAGACCATGGCAAGAGCGCTCATCCTGAACCCGAGCGCGGACGTCCTCTGCATTTTGGTGAACTGTGGCTCAACAGCTTCGTATTGAGGTAGCCGGCGAAACGAACGTCGGCCGCAAGCGCAACCATAACGAGGACAACTTCGCGATCATGACGGAGTTCGGCCTGTTCATCGTTGCGGATGGAATGGGTGGTCATGCTTCCGGCGAAGTCGCATCGAAGATGGCCGTCGATTCGATGCAAGAGTTCTTCGCGCAAACTCAGGACGACCCTGAGCGAACGTGGCCCTACAAGATGGATCGCTCGAAGGGCTACGACGAAAATCGGCTCATCACCGGCATCAAACTCGCCAACTTGCGCATCTACGAAACAGCGCAACGCGAATCGAAAAAGCGCGGCATGGGCACGACGTTTGTCTCGATCTTCACGGCAAACGACGGCGTGTACATCGCTCACGTCGGCGACTCGCGCGTCTATCGCTACCGCGATGCAAAGCTCGAGTGCCTCACCGAAGATCACTCGCTGCTCAACGACTACATCAAGATGAAGCGCCTCACGCCCGAGGAAATCGCGAACTTCCCGCACAAGAACGTCATCGTTCGCGCGCTCGGCATGAAGGAGACCGTCAAGGTCGATACGCGATTCGAGGTCCCCGCAGTCAACGATACTTACGTGCTCTGTTCGGACGGTTTGTCCGGTCCGGTGAGCGACGCGGAGATTGCGGATATCCTCGGCAGATACCCCGACATCACGACAGCCGCCGCCAAGCTCATCGAACGAGCCAACGAGAACGGCGGACCCGACAACGTCACGTGCGTCGTCGTGCGCTGGACACACTGAACCTCCTTCGAGTCACCGTTGACTCGTAACATTGCGACAAACGCTGGTCCCGACGAACCAGCGTTTTGCTTTTGTGGCCTAGCCGCGCGTCAGATACAGAACGACGCCCACGATCGCGAAGCCCAGAACTGCGGCCAAAATGCCCCAGAAAAGAAACGGCAACGGGCGCTTCTGAGGGACTTCGGCGAGAGCCGGATCGATCGGTTGGGGATGCGGTCCGGTTTGTCGCCACTGACCTTGGTTTGGCGGCGCGTTCTGGGGCCAACCCCCGTAAGCACCCGGCGCTCCTTGCGCTTGCTGAGGACTCGCGTAGCCGGGTTGTGAAGCGCTGGGATGAGTAAACGCGACGGGTGTGTTGGTCGCAGGTTGCGCTATGCCACTGTACGTGGGTGAAGGCGCGCTGCTCGGTCCGGGGAGATTGCCCAGCGAAGGCATCGCGATCGTCGAGCCCAACGAATTCGGTCCCGTCGGCGGATTCGGCACCGCGTTCATCGCGGCCGTCGGAGCCAGACGTGCTCGAGGCATCGCGACAGTCGCCACGACGTCGTCCGTGGTTGTCTCGTTGTAAATCGCCGAAGGTGCAGGATCGTTTCGAACCGAAATATCGATCGGTGCGGGAGGACGAACCAACGGCGCCGCTGACGACGAAGCCTGAGCCCAAGGCACCGATGCCGCAGGTGTCGGCGTAGCGCGTGGATTGGATGGTCGATGCACGAGCTCACGCCACGCGGCGAGCGCCTCCGCCGCCGACTGAAATCGTTCGTTGACGTCACGAGCCAATCCTTTGGCCATGAACGATTCCAAACGCGGATCCACCGGCCGCTCGAGAGCTTCCGCAACACTTCGCGGCGGTTGCTTGCTCTTCATCTCGACCATCACGAGCACGTTCTTCGCCATGTACGGCAACTGGCCCGTGAGCGATTGGTAGATGAGCGTCGTGCACGCGTAGATGTCCGCGCGATGATCCACCGTCTTCGCTTTGCCGATTTGCTCCGGCGGCATGAACGAGAACGTTCCCAAGCTCTGACCCATCTCCGTCAGAGTTTCTCCTTCCATACCCTTGGGCAGTTTGGAGATGCCGAAGTCCAGGATTTTTACGCGCGTCGAACCATCGGGACGTTGTTCCAGAAAAACGTTCGACGGCTTGAGGTCGCGATGGATGATGCCCACACGATGCGCGTCGGCCAAACCCATCCACACCTGCTCGATGATCGGATGCAGCTCTTCGAATGCGATCGGGCCCGTACGCTTCAAGCGATCGATGAGACTTTCGCCTTCGAGCAATTCGAAGACGAGCACGATGCCGAAGTTCGGATCGTCTTCGACGTCGAGCACTTGCGTCACGTAGTCGCTGTTGATCGAACCCGATGCTCGAGCCTCGCGGCGAAAGCGCTCTACGGACGACGCTTTCGTCTTCGCATCCGCGTGAAGCAGCTTGATCGCCACCCAACGTCCGGTGCGGGTGTTTTCCGCGGCAAACACTTCCCCCATCCCACCTCGCCCAAGCGGGTGGCTGATGCGGTAGCGACTTGCAACGATGGTCCCCTGCTCGATCTCCAACGCGTGCGCCTCGAGCTTTGAATTATCCACGCATCCCGAAAAAGATGCTCGAATTCTGCGAAATTACCTTCGTGTCGGGGCCTTTAGAAGGTCCCCCACATCATGGCCCCGCTACCCTGGGGTGTGGCCCAAGGTGAGAATTGCAGGGGCAGTGCTCCTTGATCGGCTTGTTTTTCCGGCCGTTTGAGGAACAGGACGACCGTCGTGGCCGCTCCCGCCAAGGCTAGTCCAAACGAGACGTCGGCTACGAGGTTCATGGTCACGACCTTGGACCGCATCGCTTCGAGCTTCGCTTTGTCCTGCTCTTTGCCGTTCGCCGCCTCGAACTCGTCACGTGCCCCCTTGGCCAAGAAGCCGACGACGCCTCCGGCTGCACCCAAGGCAATCGTTGCACCTCCAACGATAAAGACCGATTTCGGAATCGGACGGGAAGGTTTCTCCGTGACTTTCGGTGGAGGTTTGTCATTCACAACGGGTTCGTCCGAGCCGAAGTTGAACTCGTGGCTGTACGCTTCGCCGTTCTTCATTTCGATGCGCCAAACCTGGTCGGGTTTGCCATCCACCTGCGCGCGAATCTCGTGCACGCCGGGATGCACGCCGAGTTGCAGCTGCTTCTCCTCGATTTTGTACCGATTGGTGACCGGATAACCCTTCGCCGGCGTTCGCGTGTCGACGATGGAGACGCTCGCTCCATCCGTCTTCAACGTCACGACGGCAACGGCCGTGCGAAGGGCTTTGAGGTCCGCTTCGAACTGCTGTTTGTCCGCCCGATCGATCTGCGAACCTTTTCGTTCGAGCAGCGTTTCATACAGCTCGATCGCTTCACCATCGCGCTCGAGAAACATCGCGCACTGGGCCATGCCCTTCAGCGCATTCAGCGAGCCGACGAGCTCGTAAGCTTTCTCGAACTCGGCAAAAGCTTCCTCGCACTTGTGACCGGCGGGATCGTTGAAAAACGCCGCACCGGCCTCCATGTGCTTCTTGGCTTCGGCAACCTTGGGATCGTCATCCGGCTTTTTGCCTTTGCCCTGCGCATGGACGGGCAAAGCCGTCGTGAACATGGCGCAAGCCGTGATTGCCGAGATCCATCGCGTCAGCAGAGAACGCATGGCTGGCAGCGTATCGTGAGTTTTGTGGAGGGAAAAGATGCGTGCGGCTCGATCACTCTTCGTCTGCGCGCAGTTTTGCGAGCACGCCCAAGTCTTCGAGCGTCGACGTGTCGCCCGTCGTTTCACGCCCCGAAGCTACGTCCTTGAGGAGCCGGCGCATGATCTTGCCGCTTCGCGTTTTCGGAAGCGCATCGGCAAAACGAATCTGGTCGGGTCGAGCAAACTTGCCGATCTCCTGACCCACGTGGTTCGCCAACGTCGTCGCCAAGTCCGGTCCGGGCTTGTGCCCGGGTCGCAACGAAACGAACACCACGAGCGCTTGGCCCTTGAGTTCGTCCGGACGACCCACGGCGGCGGCTTCGGCGACGGCGGGATGAGACACGAGCGAGCTTTCGATTTCCGCTGTGCCGATGCGATGACCGGCGACGTTGAGCACATCGTCGATTCGTCCGACAACCCAGAAGTAGCCGTCCTGATCGCAACGAGCGCCGTCGCCGGTGAAGTAACAACCTTCGATGTCGCTCCAGTATTGTTTGCGAAAGCGTTCGTCATCGCCCCACACGGTGCGCAACATCGAGGGCCAGGGCTTGCGCAAGACGAGCAAACCGCCTTCGTTCGCGCCGACCTTCGTGCCGTCTTTCTTCACGACTTCGGCATGGACGCCGAACATGGGCAAACCTGTGGATCCAGGCTTGGAGAAAGCGGCGCCGGGCAACGTCGTCATCATGATCGAGCCCGTTTCCGTCTGCCACCACGTGTCGACGATGGGACAACGCTCGCCGCCGATGTGTTTGTAATACCAAACCCACGCTTCCGGATTGATTGGTTCACCAACGGATCCGAGGAGCCTGAGCGACGACATGTCGCTCTTCTTGGGCCAGTCGTCGCCTTGACGCATGAACGCGCGAATCGCGGTGGGAGCGGTGTAGAGAATCGTCACGCGATGGCGTTCGATGAGGCGCCAGAAGCGGCCCCAATCGGGGAAGTTCGGCGCACCTTCGTACATCAAACACGTCGCCCCGTTCGAGAGCGGTCCGTAGACGATGTAGCTGTGTCCCGTTACCCAACCGACGTCGGCGGTGCACCAGTAGACGTCGTCATCGCGCAGATCGAAGACGTACTTGCTCGTGACGTGGACGCCTGCGAGGTACCCGGCGGTCGTATGCAGCACGCCCTTGGGTTTGCCCGTGGAGCCCGATGTGTACAGGATGAACAGCGGATGTTCCGCATCGACGATTGTCGCTTCGTGTTTGGCATGGCCGTTCGGATCAACGATGTCGTGCCACCACACATCACGTCCTTCGTGCATCGTAACGGGGCACTTTTCGCTGCCGAGCTGTCGTAGGACGACGGTCTTCTGAACGCTTTTTGCTTCGGGTTGCGCGAGGGCTTTGTCGACCGTTGCTTTGAGCTCCAACACATGCCCGCGGCGATATCCGCCGTCTTGAGTGATCACGACTTTGGCTTGGCTGTCGGCGACGCGGTCGCGAATGGCGTCCGCGGCAAACCCTCCGAAGATGACCGTGTGCACCGCGCCGATGCGGGCACAAGCGAGCATCGCCACGACGACTTCCGGCACCATGCCCATGTAGATCGCGACGCGATCGCCTTTGGCGACACCGAGCGTCGCCAGCGCTTGTGCAAGCAGCAGCGTTTCGCGATGCAGCTGCGCGTAGGTGAGCGTGCGTGTTTCGCCGTGTTCGCCTTCCCAGATGATCGCGGCTTTGTTGCGCGTCGGTGTCGATATGTGTCGATCGAGACAACTCTCGGTGATGTTGAGTGTCGCCCCGACAAACCACTTGGCGTGGGGCAAGGTCCAATCGACGGTTTGGGTCCAGGTCGTGCGGAAGACGAGGTCTTTGGTTTCTCGACGCCAGAAGGCGTCGGGGTCTTCGAGGCTCTCGCGGTAGAGGGCGTCGTAGGCTTCGCGCGAGGCGATTTTGGCGTTGGCGACGAAGTCGGCCGGCGGGTCGAACCGACGGGTTTCTTTTAACAAACTGGTGATCGGATCGTGCGACATGCGCCCTCCCAGGACAGGGCGGTGAGGATACCGAAATGGGGGCCGACGCGAAGTCGGGTTTGGGGAGAAAAGCGAGAGGGGTTCATCCCGGGGCCTGCGCGCCGAGGGTCGGAGCGCGAATGTCCAAACCGAGCGGTGGTGTTTTACGTAACGAACGGGTTTTGAAAATCGTCGCGGCGATAATGTTTCAATCGCATGGCCGAACATAATGGCTCGCGAGTATCCATGCGCATTCAATGATTCATTATGCAAATTCAATGATTCGTTATGCAAAGACGAACCAAGTGTTCGTCCGACCCATAGCCGCCGCAGTGCGCGACAAACTTGTCAGCCCGCCTTGACAAACAAGAATTGCCTGGCTACACCGGGCCGACTCGACCATGACGAACCTGGTGACCATGCATCTTGGCGGACGAGAATACGGTTGCCGTGGTTCGTGTGCATCTGCTACGGTGAATATCGATGAACCCACGAGTTCCCATTGGTTCCATGGCTCTCGCCGCCGTCGACGTCGCGGAGGCGTATTCGCCCGCAGGTGTCGAGCGTCGAGCCAAACCAGTGGCGCCTCCTTTTGCATTTCCGCCGATCGACGAACACATCGTCGTACCGGAAGTGTCGCGAGTCGAACTTTTGGACGGGCGCGAGGTGCTTGAAGTGGGTTCTCTGCCTCCGCATGCCGATGCTCAAGCGCTGGCGGGCTTTTTGCTCGCGGCACATGTCATCGCGGCGTATGTCGTGGCGACGGAGTTGCTGACGCGCAGCGCAGTCGAATCGGACTTTGCGACGGACGTATGCATTCGCAAACGAGGCATCGATCCTGAGACGGGCGGTCGATACTTGGAGGAATTGTCGTTCGAGATTGTGAATGAGCAATCGATGAGCGATGTCGTGGGTAAAGCGAAGAATTTGTCGCGCCGCGGGGTGAGGCGTATTCTCGCGATCTTCGTCAAGACCGGCGAAATGCGCGAATGGTCGAAGACGAAGGGTGAATTCGTCCGACTCGAGAAAGACGGCCTGTTCGAAGATCCGGTGTTGGTCCGGCCAATCGCGGTCAAAGCGTTGATGGACAGCACGTTGGCGGAAGCGGAAAACGAAGTCGCCAAGGCGCTGATCGCGAAGAAAAACCCCGAGATTGTCAAACTGCAACACGAGGCTGAGCAATCCGGTCATAAGAAAGGGCTGGACGAAGGACACAAGAAGGGGCACAAGAAAGGGCTGGACGAAGGGCACAAGAAGGGCTTGGACGAGGGGCACAAGAAGGGCTTGGACGAGGGGCACAAGAAGGGCTTGGACGAGGGGCGGCGCAACATGTTCCGGCGCATTTTGCTGCTACGTTTCGGAGATCTACCGGCTCATGTCGAGCATCGCGTCGAAATGGCCAATGCCGAGCAGCTCGAGGCTTGGACGAGTCAGATTTTTTCAATGGCGACGCTTGATGAATTGTTTGATTCGTCGCCGTGAGCCGATTGAGGACTCGATTTGATGCGTCGCGACACTAACCTCGTCACCACCCCGCATATCCGACGCGTACACCCAGCCCCAACGTTACACGTGG
>CAYSYX010000121.1:0-21296 GCA_964435055.1 uncultured Polyangium sp.
CCTCTTCATCACAGTTTACCTCCGCACTCTTGGTGCAGGAACGGTTGACGCAAACCTTGAACCACGAACGTTTGCCGCAGGATTGGCGGTCTTTGCTCCAATCCCTGCTGCGGGAATCAACCCGCAACCTGCGTCCGTTCGACCACATCGCTCGAACGTTCGACCCGGTATCAAAGAAATTCTGAACAGGACAAGAAAACGGCAATTTTTGCCCGGACCAACCCCACCCTCGTCTGCGTTCCCCAAGGCCGTACCGAGTCGGGTACAATCGCGACACGCATCATGGCCGCAAGAAGCTTTTGCACGAGCATCACGTCGAGCGATTCCTTCGTGCGCGTACTGCGCGAAGCTCGCAACGACGTTCCCAATGCTGCAGCAGGACTCGTTTTCGTCGCCGGTGGGCCGACGCCGACGCGTCAGGTGTCGGAACAAATTCGTACGGCTTGGAAAGGCATTCCGACCCTCATCGTTCCCGGAGCCGGAGTGCTCCATGAACGAGCGGAGATCGAAGGAAGTGCCGCAGCGTCGGGGCTTTTGTGGAGCAACGGCAAAGCCGCGCCTTTTGCGTTGCGCGACCCGATGCATGATCCGGTGCGTTTGGGGAATGCCATCGGTGCAGCGTTCGGTCCCAAAGCCTCGAGCGCACTCGTCTTCGCCCAAGCCGAAACCTTCGATCCCGAGACGCTCGAAGGCATCACGGAAACGAGTTCGACCACGCATGTCTTCGGTGCAGGCACCGTCGGCAAGCCGCCCATGATGCTCTCCGTCGATGGCGAGCTCGTCGATGCGCCCGTGGTGGGGCTTGGTCTGAGCCATTTGGCAAAGCCCATCACGGCCACGTCGGGCGCGTGTCGACTCTTGTCGAAACTCGAACCGATCGAAGAGGTCACCGCCGGTTTGGTGATGCGCATCGGAGGTCAAAAATCGCTCGATCTGCTGTCACGATGTACAGTGGACAAACCAGCAGACCAAGAGCCTCCGCCGGTCATTTTCGCCGCCCTGTCCGACCCGCTGGACCCCGCGCCCGACGGTCGCGCGAACTACTTCATCCGTCCCATCCGCGGCATCGATACGAATCGCCGTGGAATCATGGTCGGCAATGAAGCCCGGCCCGGGATGCGCATGGCCTTCGCCGTTCGGGATCCTTTGTCGGGACGAACGGAGCTCGATGCGACAGCCAGGTTTGTCGCTCAAAACATGCTGGGTTCCGCGCCAAACTTCGGGATTTACCTGACGTGTGCGGGACGAGGACAAAACCTCTACGGCGCGCCCGATGTCGAAGCGCGAATTTTACGGCAACGTTTCGGAGACCTTCCCATCGCCGGCATGCATTCGGCGTTCGAAATCAGCCCCCGGGACAAACGCCCTCCGCGGCTCGATTTGTACACGAGTGTGCTCGCCGTGTTTCGTACGTTGAGTTGACGGCGCCTCAACGCGCGCGATGCGCGTCGATGACGAGCTGCGCCCGCGCGGCCACGACGGAACGCGCGTGGACAAACTCGGGCAACGTTCGATACGTGTCGAAGAGCGGGCAGAAATCGAACCACACGAGATCTTGGATCTTCGTCTCGGCCAGGAACCGAAACGATTCGCGGACCCGCGCATCGTCGCCCGCATACGCGGCCATTTCCGCTTCGACTTGCAGGAAGTACGCCGTGCGTCGCCATCCCGCAGTTTGATCGAAGGCCAGCTGGCGAAACGTCGTGGGTTTGTCGCGCTCGTGCCGGTTTCGGTACGTGTCGATCATCGCTTGCGTCACGACGGGGCGCCCTTCGGTCTTCTCGAGCTCGTTGAGCATCGCATCGACCTTCTCTTCGTCTCGATGCCACAACGCGTAGCGCAACGTGTTCGACATGTACGAGAAGACGCCGTCGATGGTGCGTGATTGCGCGATGTACTCGTACACGCGGGGCCAGTCGCGACGCGCACAAGCCACTCGGGCCAGCATGCGATGCACCGTGGGAAGCGTCGGATCTAGGCTCAATGCGGTTTCGAGGGCATGCGCGCCGTCGTCGAGGGGACCGGTCTCGATGAGAATCATGCCCAAGACCCAGTGCGGCTCGGGGTTTGACGGGGCACGTTGGATCGCCTGTTTCAAGTGACGAACGGCTCCGGCCATGTCGCCCAGTTGCATGAGGGCGTGCCCCATCGCGATGTACGCTTCCGGCAAATGCGGCGCCGCTGTGAGCGCTTTTTCCGCAGCTGCTCGAGCGGGCAACGCGTGCGCGCCGTTGTAGAAACAAAGCCGCGCCAAAGCGCTCGCGTAACCCGACAAGATCGTTGAATCATCGGGAGCCAACTTGAGCGCTTGTTCGAGCAAATCCGCGGCGACTTGCACACTGGGTTGCCAGAACTTTCGGTACTCGGCACGCGCTCGCAAATACAGCTCGACGGCCGCCGGATCCGTCGGCGCTTGGCGCATCGGCGAGGTCATGTCGACGGTCAAGGCTTCGGCAATGGCCGTAGCGACTTCGTCGTTCACGACAAACAGATCTTTCTCCGGTCGATCGAAGCGCTTGGCCCAAAGCTGAAATCCATCGGCAACACTGAGAACCCGCGCGGTGATGCGTAGTCCCGCCGGGGTTCGTCGCACGCTTCCTTCGATGACGACTTGCACGCCCAGCTCACGGCCCATCTCGCGCGGATCTTGATCGACGCCTTTGAAGCGCATCACGACGCCGCGTGGACGAACCTTGAGTCCCGCGGTCATCGACAAAGTGTCGATCAGATCGTCGGTCAAACCATCGGCGAGGTAGTCGTCGGCGGGCGGTCCATTGTTACGAAATGGAAGCAATGCGACCGTCTTGTCCGTCGATACGGGGGTCGCCCCGACACTTGGCGTGGGTATGGAAGGAACAACCGCGGTGTTTGACGCCGGAGTCCCCGAAAAACTCGTCCGCGTCGTCGTCGAGGGGGCGGTTTGATCCCCAACCAGCACGATGTTTCGCAACGCCGCCGCCACTTCATCCGCGGACGCAAAACGGTCGTTGCGCTCGCGCGCCATGCATCTTTTGACGAACTCACCCACGGCAACGGGGAGACTCGGCCGCCTGACGCAAGGATCCGGAGGCGGCTGCATGAGCCTCGCCGCAGCGACGGCCACGATGGAATCACCGCGCCACGCTTGAACGCCGGTAAGCAGCTCGTACAGCATGGCCCCCAAGGCGTAGACGTCGGCGCGAGCGTCGATGTCGGGCAAACCTTGCACTTGCTCGGGCGACATATACGCAGGCGTGCCGATGGCCGCGCCAACTTGCGTCCGCGATGCGTCTTCCACACGCGCACGAGCGATGCCGAAGTCCATGACGACGACGCGCTTGTCCTTCGCGATCATCACATTGTCGGGTTTCAGATCGCGATGCACGACGCCGGCGGCATGCGCAGCGGACAAACCCGCACAAATCGCCAGCGCAACCTCCACGACCTGCACCACAGGCATCGGCCCGAGACGCGCCGCGAGCGCATTCAGCGTTTCGCCCTCGATGTATTCCATCGTCAGGTACTTCGCCGATCCGTGTTCGCCGATATCGAACACCCGCGCCACGTTCGTATGCGTCACTCGCCGCGCGAGCTTCACTTCACGACGAAATCGTTCGAGCATCCCCGGTTCGTCGACAAACTCGGGCAAAAGCATTTTGAGCGCGATGACTTCATCGAGTTCTTCATCCCGCGCCCGATACACCGTTCCCATTCCTCCGGCGCCGAGCAATCCGAGCAACGTGTAACGTCCACCAATGCGATCGCTCGGAGCACTCGATACGAGCAATCCCGTAGGCGCCTCGCTGAACGGCATCGAAGAAGAAGCGTCGTTATCCATCACGGTCGGTAACAAACCTGTCCCTGCGCATGAGCCAATCGGTCCGACAAACGGTCGTACCCAAGCGCACGCGCGCAGCGTATACCATCTTCACTCGCTTCGTGGCGCGGCACGGCGCGGCTTGTGCTACGAGCTCTGCAAGACGTCGCAAATGTTCACTACCGCCGGTATGCGCCGGCTTGCTCCGCCCATGACCACCGCGATCTCCGTTCGCGCTCTGACGAAAATATACGAAGTCCACGAGCGTCCCCCGGGTCTTTGGTCCGCGCTGCGTTCGGTCTTTCGGCGTCAAACGAAAAAAGTCGTTGCCGTATCGGATTTGTCGTTCTCCATCGAGCCTGGGGAACGCGTCGGGTTTCTCGGTCCAAACGGAGCGGGAAAAACCACGACGTTGAAGACGTTATCGGGCCTTTTGTATCCGACGAGCGGCGAAGTTTCGGTGTTGAATCACGTGCCGCAACATCGCGACCCCGATTTCTTACGCGCCATTACGCTCGTGATGGGGCAAAAACAGCAGCTCTTATGGGATCTTCCGCCCGCGGAGACATTCGATCAAAACCGCGCCATTTACGGAGTCCCCAAAGCCGTGTTCAATGAAACATTGGGCGAACTCGATACAATGCTCGAAATCGGCGCCCTCGCCAAAAAACCGACGCGGCAATTGTCCCTGGGTGAACGGATGAAATGCGAGCTCGCCGCAGCTCTTTTGCATCGACCCTCGATTTTGTTCCTCGACGAACCCACCATCGGCTTGGACGTTTCAATGCAGCTCGTCGTGCGGGATTTCATTCGCTCATACAATGAAAAACGCGGCGCCACGGTTCTGTTGACGTCCCACGACATGGGCGATGTCGCTTCGCTTTGCCCGCGGGTGATCATCATCGACGGAGGCAAATTGAAATATGACGGCAGCCTGGAAAAACTGGTCAAGACCGTACGCCAAGACAAACGAATCGTGTTGACGTTTGCTGAGGCTCCGGATCGGTCGCTTTTGGAAAAAATGGGCAACCTCGTGGAATTTGCGCCGGGACGCGCGGTGCTGGAAGTGACGCAGGCGCATTTGCGTGAAGCCATGGGGCATTTGTTGACGACCCCCGGGATTCACGATTTGACCGTGGAAGATCCGCCGCTCGAAGAAGTGATGCGGGATTTGTTCGCGCACGACAAAGAGGCGTCGTCGTGAGTGCTTTGCGGGCGTATCCGACACTTTTGCGCGTTGGTTTTGCGGGAGCGTTGGCATATCGCGCGGAGCTCATCATTTGGATGCTGACGACGACCATGCCGCTCGTCAGTTTGGCTTTGTGGTCGTCCGTTTCTCGCAATGCGCCTTTGGGTCGATTCGGTCCGAAAGAATTCGTGGGTTATTTTTTGGCGGCGCTCATCGTGCGACAAATCACGGGCAGCTGGCTCGTGTGGGAATTGAATTACGAAATCAAGCAGGGGACACTTTCGCAGAAATTGCTCAAACCCATTCACCCACTCTGGGTGTACAGCGCATCGAATCTGGCGGCCGTTCCATTACGTGCCGTGCTCTGCATCCCCGTCGTATTGGTTGCGATTCATTACGCCCAATGGACGACGAACCCGTCTTTACTCGCGATTTTCGTCTTGTCGCTCGTCGGCGCTTGGTGCATCAATTTTTTTGCCATGGCGCTCGTCGGTTCGCTGGCCTTTTTCATGGAAAGCTCCACGGGCGTATTCGAATTGTGGCTCATTACCTTCATGTTGTTGTCGGGTTATGTCGTGCCGCTCGAACTTTTTCCCTCGTGGGCGCGTGAAATCGCCCAAGTTCTTCCATTTCGATATACGCTGGGATTTCCCGTCGAAGTCATGACGGGTATGCTGGATGTTCCCGCAGCGTTATCGCAACTCGCGAAGCAATGGGCGCAAGCCGCAACCATGGCCATTGCCGGAATCTTGGCATTTCGAGCGGGAACGCGACGATTCGGCGCGTTTGGCGGATGATGGAAATGTCAATTGCAGCCGAGGAAATCGCTGCACACGCCGTATTCGACGCCATTGACGAACACCGGCGTATTCAACGGGTAACACGTATCGAAGAGACCGCAATCCAAGTCGGAGATGCACCAGTTCAAGCAACACGGCGAAATGCCGCCAGTGTCAATGCATACGAAGTCGGATGCGCATTGCGCATTGGTCGTACACGCAGCGTAGCTGGTACCTGAACCTACCGGACCTTCACACGTCGGCATGCCATTCGGTTGAGGTATGCAATGTTGGCCGGACATACATCCATTTGTCGGATTCATCGGATCGCAATCGGTGCTGCCGCCCGTGCTGCTGGAACTGCTCGAAGCGCTCGACGATGAACTTGCGCTGCTGCTCGATGAACTCGCGCTACTGCTTGATGAGCTTGCACTGCTGCTCGAAGAACCAGCGCCGCTGCTCGATGAACCAGCGCCGGACGTACTTGACGAACTGGATGTACTTGACGAACCGGATGTACCCGACGAACCACCGGAACTCGAGGTGGATGAGCTTGTGCCGGTGTTTCCGGTGTTGCCGGTGCCGCTGGACGACGAGCCATTACCGCCGCTCGTTTCTCCTCCCGCTCCGCCTTCGCCATCCGTCGGAACCCCTTCAAAGGTCGACCCTTCGGCGCAATGCAGCAAAAATAGCGAAGTAAGGCCCAGGAGAAGAGGAAGCGCTAGCTTGTTCACGAATATCGATCGTACAGCTCGCTTTCGGAAAAGGAAGAAAAAACGCCTGCCCACCGGGTTACGTGCACCGTGAAAATTTCCCTCCATGGTGCACGCCGGTCGAACGTTTTATCCGAAGAACCCACCGGCGGCGGCGCGGGAAAAAGCGCCGGCGTGTTGACTTGCGCGAATGGCCGATTGCGAGAACATCCGGAACGCGCGACGAATTTCGCTGCTATCGCTCTTGGGCGTCAAAATCCACCGATCTTCAATACCCATTTCGCGAAACACATCCCGAAATGGCGTCGACCCGTCGTCGATGCCCATGGCCGCCACGATATGCTGTTCGCTCGCGAGCATATCCCGGACAATCGCCCGAACGTCGCTCGCTTTGTTTTTGATCGAGCCGCAATCGCCGCCGTCGGTAATGATGAGCGTCACGCTGCGCACGGGAACTCCGCTTTGCGCAAATTCCTGAGCTTTGGCGATGACCGTCCCCAGCACGACCACGGATTGATCGAAAAGCGGCGTACCCAGCGTCGGATCGTAGTTTTTCGTGGTCATACGCTCCGCCTGCGCGACTTGACGATAGGGATACAAGACAAACCCATTCAAGTAACGCGTATGCGCGAGGATCGAATCCTTTTGTTTGGACGCGGCGAGCGCATCGATCACGGCATTGTGACCTTCGCGAACGGCGTCGGCATTGCCTGCAAAACGAATCGATCCGGAATCGTCCGGCATAATCGTCACGAGCACGACTTCCGAGGCGGAAACATCGTCGACGCCCACACCAAGCCCCGCCTGAATTTGCGCTCCAAGATCGCTCGCGGCCAATAAGGCCACAGCTTCGGGCGACAAGGTTCCTTCGTCTTCGGCGGCTTCGAAGAGGCGCCGAATGTCATTGGGGTCGTTCACGTTCGTGTTGTTATGGCTTGTCATGACGCACTCCTCTTTACTTGAGCCAATGGCTGATGGAATCGGTGCTTTTGACGAGGTTCATCCCGGCCGCGGCAAACTTGGCCAACGCTTTATCGGCATCCGCCGTGAAGTCCGCGGCGAATCCACCTTTGCCATCGGGCACCGTCACGGCCGACATGCAATCGGTGAGCAGATAAATCTTTTTCGCGAGCGAGGCATCCACCGACGCGATTTCGGAAAGAATGTCGTCGATCGAGCTTTTCACGCAATGGCTGGCCGCTTGGCCGGCAATGATCAGCGCATCCGCCGCAAGAAGGGTTTTCAAAAACAACGTATTGCGTTGCCCAAGCGGCTGACCGTCGAATCGAGTCAACACTTCCGGCGCGAGCACCGAATAGTTTTCCGTGAGCGGATTGCCGCCCTTGACTTCCACCCAGCTTTGCGCCCCGCGCACGTACGAATGAAACAAACGCGCTTCGTGAATGGCCCCGACCAGCGGATGACCGTCGCTGCCCAAGAGGCAATGCGCAGGCCACAAATACAATGTATACTTTCCGGCTTTCTCGAGCGATTCGCAATAATGGCGAACCTGCTTCACCAGCCACGTATAGTTTCCGCCGCAAAGCCATTTCGCTACGGCCGGATTCGGACGAACTTCTCCGTTGTCGATATCGCGCAAAGCGATCATGCGATGCGGTCCAAGCGGTGCACCTTCACGATCCACCCAAAACGACGGGAAAAAGATTTGATGCGAAAAATGCGTATCCATCGTCGTCGTAATGGCGGTAAGCACGTCCAAGTTTCGATAGATGAACTCGGCGGTGCGTCGACTGTCGTCAATGGCGCCGCGACCGCTGCGCCCGGCCACGAAAAGCGCGCCTTCGGGATGGCAAAAGTCCTTTTGCACGTCGATCAAGAGCAAATGCACGCTTGTCTTGTCCGATGCCGACGGCTTGATATCCATGGAGCGACGCCAATCATGCGCCGCAACGGCCAGCGTCGTTTCATTCGGATGGTATCCCCAACGTTCCGCGCTTTTATGATCGTAAAACACCGGCAACGGAAGATCCTTGTGATTCATGACGGTCTCCTTTGGCGTCCCATCGACGCCGCTTACAAGTTTTTTATCCCAGGGCAAGAAGCGTGATTTCACTCGAATCTACGGTGAAAATACCTTCTCGCCCGACGAACAGACGCGCACCCGCACATACGAATGGTTCTGTATCGGCAAACCTTTTGACTTCGGAAAGTCCGCCCGGACCAACTTCGACCCGTACGATTCCCGTATCCGTCGCGGCAAAAAGCACACCACCGACGGCGCGTTGGCCCGAAATATCACCGAGCCATGATCCATCGCCCGCCGAAGCATCCGCCGTTCCCAGAACGGCGCCATCCGCACCGAGCACGACGGCGCGGTTGACGATACGTCCGGCCATGACAAAGGCCATGAAAAACCAAATCTTGTTTTCGTCGATCGCCGCGTTCCATTGGATTACTTGCCCGTTGGGCCAAGGCAACCGCACGGAATCGCAAATACCACGCTTTTCTACATCAAAGATGAATGCAACCGCAACATTTCCCGCGCGATAACAACCGAACCCAATACGCGAACCGACCCAAATCCGAGTTTGCCCCGCGAGCACATCGCCCCAAGCTTCCGCGGATTGACCGGCCAAACCCAATGACAAGGCGTTCGATTTGCCAAAAGTTCTTCGCCACAGTCGCCCCCCTTGGACGTAAAACGCAAATCGATCATTCACAGCAAATGCGGATTCGCCATCGACGACATCCACATTGATTTCCTCGACGACGCGAGCTTCTTCCAACACAATCACGCGCCCGCTCCGAGCAATGAACGTGGTTTTTCCGAGTGTATGAAATCGCGCTCGACCATCGAGAGGTCCACGCAGAAAAACCTGTCCGTCTTCACGCCGATAACTGGAATGCTCGTGCACGACCCATTCCACGGACGAACCATTCCACGACGCGGCGAGGATCGTCCCCGATGTGGAGAATTTCCGCGTCGCTTTCACCTGCCCGCGCACGACCACGCATTCCCGCACGACCCCGTGATCACACGTGGGACAACGTGCCCGCGCATGCTCGGCCCCGCACGCGGAACAATTCGTGAATCGCAGATCCTCGAGGAGCCGAAATGGTAGCGGATACCGTTGGTCCTTCTCGAACATCAACGAAAACACGTGCAGCAAATCGTCCGGCAAAACGCGGTACGGGATCGCCGGTTTGGGATACCGAACATCGGGATTAAACACCGTAATCCGGCGCAAAGGACGCAGACACTCCAGCACTCGCTTCGACGGTTCCTTCGGACGATACACGCCACCATAAGGCCCGACGCACAAAAGCGCATTCATGACCATCACGGCAAAGGCGTACCAATCCGATTCCGGCGAAAATGGACGGAGCGGCGTGGGCCGAGTCTCCGCCGGATCGCAGATGAGCGGATCAATGAATCGCTCGGTGAACACAGGGCACGGATAGGTTCCATATTGAAAACTGTCCGCATCGACGACGTGCGCTTCGTTTTCCCGGACGAGCACATTCAAATCGTTGAAGTCGCCCAAAACGACGTTTTTGGCATGCACCGCGGCCACGGTTCGCCACAAATCGACGAGTACGCGAGCCATGGCATTTCCGCCCAAGGTTCGACGTCGTGTAGGTTCGGACAAACTCATCAACGATTCGGCCTTCGGGACGAGGCGCATGGTGTAGCCCAAAACGACGGCGTTTTTCTTGTCCATGGCCAGGTCGATGGGAGAAACGACGCGATCCGGCAAACCTTGGGGAAACGCTTTGATTTTGTCTTGCACGAGGGTCAAGCGTTGCGCCGCGGCGAGTTCTTCTTCGGGCAAACCTTTGACGTCGGGGTGTTCGGGGGTTTTCCACAATTTGAGAGCAACGCCGCCGCCCAAATCAAATACGTCCGCTTCGCCGCCTTTTCCAATCGATGCCGAGGGGCTCAATCGCAATCGTTTGTTTTGCACATACACGTCCATGACGCACCTCGCCCCTTGCCGCACGAAAATGCGGGGAATTTGTCCGCTCGGGAGCTTTCGATTTTTTGCGTTCGCGGCCCCCCGAACTCGCCCGCTCCGCGGGCTCAAACAGCGGGGCCCCGCCGCAAACGCAAAAAATCAAACCACTCCTCGAGCTGCCTCAGTCAATGTTAAAACTTCTTATGCACTTTTGGATTTTTTCCGCACCACGACCAACGTCGTATCGTCTTCCAATAAACCGGCTTCTTTCACGATTCGTTTTTCATTCCAGACCGGCCGCTGCACTTCGCGATTCACGAGCCATAACGTTCTTCGCAAAGCGTCGGCATTGCTAAAATACTTGTCTTCACGCCAAAACGACGACAATGGCTTGACCAATTCCCCTCGCCCACCCGGAATGGATTTGCCCACAACATCCAAATAATCAACCATTCCGTCGGTCCCGATGAGCGCCGATTCGAATTCGTCGAGCGCCATGGTTCGATGAATCGTAAAAGCGGGGCCTTCACCGAGCAGTCCATAACCGAGATACGGTGGGGCATTTCCTGGAAATGGACCGATTCGTGTGATTTCTTCATTCAACGCAAATAGGCCGTCACCAATTCCAAAAACAACGGCGCCTTCATTGGACACGGCGATTCCCATGACGGTGAAAAGAAAGTGCTCCGCCACGACACGCGCTATGGGTTCGCCCATGTTTTGGACCAGAGCGCCAAACACTTCGAGCGTTTCCGATCGAATTCGTTCCCAGGTTTTTTCATCGCAAAGTGATTCTCCAAGAGCGATTTTCGCCAGCACTTTTTCGGAAATGATTCGCGCGCCGAGTGCGGCGCCGACTTCGCTCCGCGCACCACTTCCACAGCCGTCGCAAACGACGCTGCATAGTCCCATGGAATCGATACGCCCGGCGTAGGCATCTTGATTGGATTTTCCAATGACCGCGTGGGATCGTCCGGACACACTGCCGGCGATCACTTCGAATCGTTCGTCGAAGCGCATGGTTTACTCCTTTCTTTTTGTTTCAATGAATGCCGCTCAGCTCTTCACCATTGAATGAACCGCGAGCCCTCCCGGGCGGACAAACTCGGATTTCTCCAACCAAGTCCTCTCGACACCCTTTCAAATCAAATCAAAAACAAAACCTTCTTTTTCGAGTTTCCGATAGGTCTTTTCATCGAATCGAAACAGCCGCGCCGCCCGATGGGCGACGTCTTGCTCCACTTCATCCGTTTCGAGCAACAACCCCGTCGCCATCACTTTTTTGCGAAAATTGCGCTTGTCAATTTCGCGATCGAGCACTTTTTCATACACGCGCTGCAATTGCGTCAGCGTGAATTTCTTGGGCAACAGCTCCAATCCAATGGGCGTTTGCTTCACCTTCGTGCGGAGTTTGTCCACAGCCATTTCGACGATGGATCCATGATCGAAAGCCAACGACGGAAGGTCATCCACGCCAAACCAAGCCGCTTCTCGAGCGTCCGTTGCTGCACGCACCGCATGATCCGACAATTTCACCAATGCATAATGCGCCACCGTCACGACCCGCTCCCGCGGATCCCGATCGAGTCCGCTGAATACGTGAAGCTGTTCGAGCACCGCCCGATCGATACTCGCCTCTTCCCGCAGCTCACGACGCGCCGCCTCTTCTACCGTCTCGTCGATGTGGACGAATCCACCCGGAAGCGCCCAGCGCCCCAAAAACGGATCGATCGCCCGACGAATGAGGAGCACCTTCAAGTCATCGTCATCCAAACCGAACACCACACAGTCCACGGCCAGCGCGGGCCGTGCGTATCGGTAGGTGAAAGTAGCGTCGCGATGAGACGCATCGATGTGCGTATGCGCGTTCGTGTTCATCTGACACGAAGGTTAGTGTCGATTTTACACCATGTCAAGTCGGACGTTCGAAAAAGTCGTGGGGAACTTTTTGGGCCCCGAGACACGGGCGGTTGCCGGATTGACACGATCGGGATGGGTTAAGGAGACACAAGCGTTGAATCTACGGGGGATCCCGCATGGAGCGAGCGTTGGCATTGCCTTTGCTCATACGGCTGGGCGTCAGGAGGTTCCAACCCATGCTCGCCGCTTCAGCCCTTCCCGCTCATTCCCCCGCAGCCAATACCTTTCACGTTTCGACGATTGACGAACTGCGCAAGGCGCTCGTATCGATGGCGCCGGAGCTTTACAACCGGGCATTTCGGATGTCGCGTTCGAGTGTCACGGCGCAGGATTTGGTGCAGGACACGGTGGAACGAGCGTTGCGCTTCGAGTCGCAATATCGTCCCGGGACAAACGTGAAGGCGTGGGTCCATCAGATTTTGTTCAGCGTGTTCATCACGAAGTGCCGTCGCAATCGTCGTGAACGCAAGGCGCTCGACGTTCTTTGTACGGATCCGAATGCGTGGACGAGTGCTCCTGCGGTGTCGGAAGTGACGGGCCTGTCCCCATCAACGCGCAAGGCCCTCGACGCCATTCCCAGCGTGTATCGCGATGTCGTGATGATGGTGGACGTCGAAGAAATTTCGTACAAGGACGCCGCGGACAAACTCGATGTTCCGGTCGGAACGGTCATGAGTCGTTTGCATCGTGGTCGTCGGATGCTCGCGGATGCGCTCAAGGATGGATACGACAAGGCCGCATGAGTTGCGGTAAGACAAACGGATTGTCCAGACGCACCCACTCACGCGCCTTGACGACGATCCACGGCCAGCATCATTTGCACGGCGTACGGCACGGACGCAGCGCCGGCGATTTCCGCGAGCGCGTACGCGATATGCGCGGCGCTTGCGTGATCGGGAATCCCCACACTCGCCACTCGATACCCTTTGCGCGAAACGTCGTTGACGACCTCCACTTGCATCGACGAGCTGGTGCGATAGAGCGCGACGCGCAGACGTTTGGGCTTGAGCACATCGAGGGCGCGCATGGCGAAGGCCAGACGATCGAAGTTTTCGGTATCGTGATATTCGATGCGTCGGCGTGGATCGGCCTGCTCGAACCGGGCATCGCGAAGAGACGCAGGCTGCTTCATGATTCCAATTTACTCCCGTGTGTTCGGATGTGGAAAGGTCGTGTCGAAACAACCACGGGGCCGTCGCGTCCTAATGTCATCTAGGGTTGCATTTCCCACGTGATTTTCATCTGTCAAATGCGGACGGACTGCGGCATATTCCCGAGACCATGAAAACTAGACTTACCATCGCTTCTCTGGTCGTCGCGTCCATTTTCTGTCTGGGGGGTTGTTCGAGCGACCCGGTTGTAGCGTCGAATCCGGACGAGGCCTTTGCCGATGCGTTGGCGAAGGATCTGATTGCGGCGTGTCCGATGTCCGGGGCTGGGGATGCGTCGGCGCGGACCGGTTGCGCGGACAATTTGACGAAGCTCGAAACATTACGCGATACCATGAACGAGCCGTTTTTCTGGGGTGGTCAGAAGGCCGGGACGGGTTATGACTATGGTCAAAGCCAGCGGACGGACTTCAATCCGTTGGTATTTCGACGCATGTATTTGTCGACGTTCATGTTCACCGGGAGCTACACCATCGAAAAAAGCGGCGATATGACGATATTGCATTTGCCGCATCAATTCCGTAACGAGCTCGACGTGGGCGAATATCCGTATCCATTTTGGCATGCGAAGGAAAAGTGGACCTCGTACCAGCAATCGGTCGAGCTGTTGTTTTTCATTCAAAACGGGAAGATCCTGGGAGCATTGCGATCGGAAACCAAGGATACGGCTCGGCCGATGGTGGACCACACCTTCGACGGCAATTGGCAATGGATGGATCCGGGCGGTGAAATCGAGCCGTACGTGACTTTGTACACGTATCTCTTTTCGGCGAACAATCCGCACGTGAATACGCTGGACACGGCGTATCGGGCATTGGAAGAAGAAATGCGGGCACATAGTTGCCAAACGTGTCACAGCCCGGACAATGCGGTGAAAATGAATCCGCTCGAGCTGTTCAATTATCCGAACCAGGCTTTGTCGGCGCGTCATGATTTGGTGACGGAATTGGTGGAGAATTCGATGCCACCGCAGAATACCTTGGGTTTGCCCGTAGGCATCATGGATACGGCACAACGCGACAAACTCAAAGGGTTGGCCGAGACGTTTGCCAAAGCGGCGGATGACGCATTGGCATTCGAAGGGGAAAAAGTCGCCCCGTGATGAGACGAATTGGGTTTGGCTCGACAAGGGTCAAACCCATGCGCGGCAAAACAAGACGCACCGTCGAACTCGGTCGAGGGACCTTTCGCGCGAAACCCGACATGCTGCGAAGCCCTTGACGAAGCGTCACATCGACCCCACGAATCGGAGGTTCTTTTGCGTCGAGGTCCCTCACCTCTTGCAAACGAACGCGCCTCGCGGTAATCCGCATCCCGACACTGAAAACGCGCGCCCATCGAGGCGTGCTCTGCTGGAGAATTTGCGATGACCTTGCCCGTACCCGTTTATGTCGTTGGTGCCGCCCGCACGCCGATCGGAGCATTTCTTGGTGCCCTTTCGTCTCTTCCCGCTCCGCGTTTGGGTGCCGCGGCGATCGAAGCGGCTTTGTCGCGTTCGAAGGTGCCCGCGGATCGCGTGGGTGAAGTTTTCATGGGCAACGTGCTCGGGGCGGGCATTGGTCAAGCGCCTGCGCGTCAAGCGGCGATTTACGCGAACATTCCGAAGAGTGTTCCGGCCACGACCGTGGGCAAAGTGTGCGGCTCGGGCATGCAAGCGGTGATTTTGGGCGCCAAGAGCATTGCGTTGGGTGATGCCGAAGTCGTGATTGCGGGCGGCATGGAATCGATGTCGAACGTTCCGTATTACATGCCTCAAGCGCGAGGTGGTTATCGCATGGGCCACGGGCAAATCATCGATGGAATGATTCACGATGGTTTGTGGGATCCGTACGGCAATTTCCACATGGGCAATGCCGGGGAACTTTGCGCGAAGAAGTTCGAGTTTTCGCGCGAAGCGCAAGACGAATTTGCAAAAGAGAGTTTCCGGCGTGCCGTTGCAGCTCAAAAGGAAAACCTTTTCGATGCGGAAATCGTGCCGGTTTCCGTGGCGCAAAAGAAGGGCGATGCGATCGTGGTCAAACAGGACGAAGGTCCTCCCGCGGGCAAACCCGACAAGATTGGGACGCTGAAGCCGGCATTCCAGAAAGACGGAACCATTACGGCGGCGAATGCGTCGTCGATCAACGATGGCGCGTCGGCGCTCATTTTGGCCGGTGAAAAAGCGGTCAAAGAATTGGGCCTCGAACCGCTCGCGCGGATCGTCGGTTATGGCGGCGCGGCGCAAGAGCCGGATTGGTTCACGACGGCGCCTGCGTACGCCATCGACAATACGCTGGGCAAGCTCGGCATGACCAAGGACCAAATCGATATTTGGGAAATCAATGAAGCGTTTGCGGTCGTGACGATGGCTTGCAACAAAATTTGCGGGCTTGATCCGGCCAAAGTCAACGTGCGCGGCGGTGCGGTAGCGCTCGGGCATCCCATCGGCGCGACGGGTGCGCGCATGCTCACGACGATGATTTACGCGATGAAGGATCGCGGCGACAAACGCGGTTTGGCCACATTGTGCATCGGCGGCGGCGAAGCATTGGCCGTCGTCCTCGAACGACCGTGATTCGCACGCGACACGTGACCCGAGGCGTCGAACTCTTTTCGGCTCGCACGCCCACGTTGCCTCCGGCCACGCATACGAACAGTTATGCGCTTGGGGATCGCGACGTGCTGCTTGTCGAGCCGGCGACGCCTTATGACGACGAACGCCGCGCGTGGCTGGAATGGGCGCGCGGCATCGCGTCTTCGGGTCGGCGACTCGTGGGGATTTTCATTACGCATCACCATCGGGATCACGTCGGAGGCGCCGAGTTTTTCTCGGAACAGCTCGGGCTTCCGCTGTTTGCCCACGAAGACACGGCCAAACGGTTGTCGGGGATGAACATCACGACGATCGACGAGCGCCGTGTGTTTGATTTGGGAGGTCCCATTCCCGCGCGTTGGCGCGTATTGCACACGCCCGGGCACGCGCCGGGGCATTTGTGTTTGCACGACGAAGACGCCGGGACCGTGATTGTCGGGGATATGGTGGCGAGCGAAGGGACGATATTGATCGAGCCGAACGACGGCGACATGCTGGTGTATTTGCAGCAGCTCGAGCGATTGGCGAATTTATCCGCGCACGTCGCTTTGCCCGCCCACGGCAAACCCATCGATACGCCGACGGAGCTTTTTCGGCATTACATCAAGCATCGCTTGGCGCGCGAAGAGAAGATCCTGTCGGCCGTGGCTCTGGCTTCCGAAGGCGCGGCGACCATTGAAAAGCTCGTGCCGGTGGCTTATGCCGACACGCCGCCGATGTTATGGCCGCTTGCCGCCATGAGCCTCGAAGCGCATCTCGTCAAACTTCAACGCGAAGGGCGCATCGAGAAGCAGACAACGGGAAATTATCGTTGTACAATGGCTTCATGAAACATCGATGGGCGTTCGTATTCAGCTTCCTTTTCGCGTGCGGGAGCACGGTGACGCAAGATCCGCCTCACGACCCGACCGACGTTCCGGATGCTTCGACGGACGCCCCCGCGGATGCGCCGCCGGGAGTTGACGCAGGCCCTACGGTCATTGGTCAGCCATGCTCCACGGATACGGATTGCGGCGGTGGTGAGTATCGGTGCCAAATAGGCGTTCCCGGTGGCTATTGCACGATTTGGTGTGCCACGGATGCCGAATGTCCGGCCGGTACGTTGTGTGCGCCGGTTCCCCTGTCGCGTCTATCGGGAACGTGCATGAATTCGTGCTCGACATCGAATGATTGCCGCCCCGGTTACGTCTGCGAGATCGTGGAGCTGTTCCCCGGGCAACCCAATGTGCCCAAGAGCTCCGCGCCGGTTTGTTGGGAATCCCAAGATGGCGGTCCTTGAGATCATGCACTTAGCAAAACGTTTTACATTCCACACCATTCCCAGCCTCTTCATTGCGTCGTTCCCGCTCCTCGTGGGATGCGGACATATCGAACGCAAGGTCATCTTCGACAAAACGATCGACATTCCGACGGGGCGTTTTACCGGACCGATCGACGTCGACGTCCCGAAACGAGCCGAGCACAACAACCGCGATTTTGAGGTCGTGGTATCGCTCCGAGCGGCTTGCGGCCCGTTGATCAAGTTCTCGACGCCCGATGGCGAGGTCTGGGATTTGGGCGAGAATCATGAAAATTGGCAAGCTTGGCTCGTAAAACGAGCGCTCGCGGGACCGGGAGCGGATGCACCTCCGAGCGCGCAGGGTTCACCCGGACAACCCATTCCGGCGGGACCGGGGCATTGGCAAACGGTGCAAACGGAGAGCTGGCCGGGGCAATTGACGTTTCTGCAAATACGCGCCCAGCGCTGCATGCAGAGCGCGGAATACGAATTCGAATATCTTAATGCTTTCGATGAAAGCAGTCGTATGACGTTTTGGGGGGATCCTCCGCAAGAAATCGTCAATGGGAAATTGTCGATCAAGTTTTACGAAGTCATTGACGTGCATGCGGAGCTGGAAGCCCGATTAAAAGCGGAAGCGGAAGCAAAAGCAGCCAAAATTCAAGCCGAAGCGTGGGCGAAAGCCGCAGCGAGCGGGTCCTTCGAGGTCGAGGTTACGCAGACTCCAATGCCCCCGCCGAAAAAAGAAAACCCGCCGCCGGCGAAAGCGGAAGGGGCCACGTGGGTGCCGGGACATTGGGTTTGGCACGGAACAGACGGCAAATGGGTTTGGGTTGGCGGCCATTGGAATGCTCCGGCCACAGCGCCCGGGCCGATGACGGAAAACACGGGCAATCCGCCGAATCCTGGTTGTACCTGGAATCCGGGACATTGGGTGTGGGTGCCGGGAGATGGATCGTGGGAATGGGTGCCGGGTCATTGGAATGCTCCGCCGCCGAAAATCGAAAATCCCGGACCGCCGCCGGTGCCCGAATCGACATGGACGGCCGGTTATTGGGTCAAGGTAAATGGGAAATTCGAGTGGGTGGCGGGTTATTGGGGTAAACCAACACCACGCGTCGAAACGCCTCCCCCCGCACCGTCCGCGAGTGCGCGCTGGGTCGCGGGCGTATGGGTGAAGGTCAATGGCAAATGGGTTTGGTCGCCGGGATATTGGGAGCGAAGTGGTCGGCCTCCGCCGTCACCCAAAGTCGAAACGCCTCCGCCGTCGCCTGCACCGGGATCGGTATGGCTATCGGGCTTCTGGCGCTGGAATGACGCGAAGAGCGATTATGAATGGATCCCGGGCCATTGGGAAATTCCTCCGGGCGAAGGATATGCTTGGGTCGCCGATCCGGTCGATCCGCGTATTGGCATTTCGCTCGGCGGTCATTGGGAGCTGAAGGTCAAGGTCAAGCCAAATGGGACGGTCGAGGTGAAGCCATGAAAAACACCTATATTCGTCTTTCCGGCATGGTTTGTCTTGCTGCATCCATTGCGACGATGGGATGCGGGGGCATTTTCGACATCACGTACCTGATTGCGAACAAGCGCTACACGGAGTCGAAAGAGGAGCGCAAGGGAACCGGGCAAGCGCAAACAATGCTGGAAGTGACGGGCCCCATGGCCCCTGATGGAACCATTACGCCGGCATGTTATGAGCGGAAGCGGCAGATCGAGCGGTCTTTTCGAATCGACCGAACCTACGAATATCGCGGTGGGTACAGACGGGATGTGTACATTTCGGCGACGATTCTGTCCGCGATCACCGGCGGAGCCATTGCGGGCCTGACAGCTTATCTTTGCCAGATTCCTCCATCGGCGCAAAATAACTTTTCCCAGCCGATTAGTTGCATGAACATGCTCTTTGCAGCGCCATCTGCGGTCGATACGGTGTATTCGGCGATTCGGATTGCGACGGCGAAAAAGCCGAAGCTCGTGGGTAAAGAGAAACATGAAAATCCGGTCGCATTGGGGAGTACGGCGACGGAAGAAATCTCGGTGCCCTGCGATCCTTCGGACAAACTCGTGTTGGGCAACGTCGCAGATCGTTCCAACACGGAACTCCTCGAAGGTCGGACGCATGAAACGCCGGCATTTACGGACGGAGGTTTGCCGGTACAACGTACGGCAACGGGCGACATAAAATTGATTTCGCAACCGGAAATCGTCAATGCTTGGATCACCAATCCTCATTGGGTCTTGGCAATGGTGAATGCCGCTGGGGAAGCTAGAACCATTCACGTGGATCGTTGTTTCGCATTACGCTCGGCCGTCTCAGTGATTCAGCCGCAAAACATCACGTTATTTGCGCAGCAATGTCCGGCGTCACCGCAACCTCCGATGAGGTGATATTCATGCCCACGCCGGACATACCCCTGGAATCGCCCAAGAAAAACCCTCCGCAACCGCTGCTCGAGCGTTTGGGCGTCCTTTATTTCCGGCGCATGTCCGCGTCGTTGCCCCGTGTCGACGCGACAGATGCCATTTACGTGCTCAATGCGGACGAACGCAAAGCCCTGGCGTCACTCGTTCGCGGGGCCGTTGTTCGAGCGGGCCTGGCGGGTGCCGCGAGCGCTCTATTGGCGGCGGCAGCCGAAGCGTATGCCGAGAAAACGTTTGGCTCGACGCATGCCACCACGGACGTCGCGCTTCGTTATTGGGGAATCGTCGTCGGCGTCACCGTCATTGCCGCCATTCTCGAGATTCTCTTCCTGTATTGGGATTCATTGCGCACGGTGCATCGAATGGCTCGGGCCGCAGGATATGATCCCTTTGGTGAAAATGCCGCCGAAGGTCAAAATGCCGTCGCCTCGGCGTTGGCTCGAGCGGCGCTGGAATTGCCCAATCCGACGGAAAGCGTCTTCGGCGTCAATCCGCATCGCGAAGCATCGAAAATCAAGCTGCTTTTGGCGTCGCTCTTGTACAAGATCAAAGTCAGTATCACGAATTTCGCGGTGAAGCTCCTCGTCCGCAGAATCGCGGGTCGAGCGCTCGTGCGCACGTGGCTCTTGCCGTTTCTGGCCATTCCGGGGACGGCGGCGTGGAACGGCATCGTTTGTTATATCGTTTTACGGGAAGCACGAATTCGAGTCATGGGGCCGTCCGCCGCGCACGAGCTCGTGGCGGCGATTTTCGACCAAAAGATGACCTTGTCGCAGCAGGCGCGGATCACGATGGTCCGGGCCGTGGCGAGCTCGATTGTTCGAACGGAAGATTTGCATCCCAATTTGCAGGCCGTCTTGGTGGAGGTCGTGAAACGCATCGAAGATCCCTTGCCGGAGGGCATCGACGATTCGCTGGTATTTCTTGCCAAACTAAAGCAGCTATCCCCGACCGAACAGAAGATGGCCTTGCAGATCCTCGCGACCGCAGCCGTCATCGACGGGCGATTTTCGGGAACGGAAAAACATTTGGTCCGTGAAGCGTTGCTCGCTTGCGGTTTGCCGCCGAACTTGGATCCCGTCCATCGGTTGCGCCGCGCGTTCATTCGCGGGGATGGTTCCTTGGACAAACTCGTGCGCGGACTTTTTTCGCCTGCCGGTGGGGAAGGTGGACGATGACGACGCCTTATCGCCAAGCGGATCCATTGGGCGAGGAGCTGACGAAACATCCGGTCGCCGGAGCCCAGCAAGTCATTCGTCTGGGCTTGGGGGTGTTTTGCATGCTCGTTGCCGTCGATTGCGTTTGGCTCGGCTTATGGCCGCGGTTTGGCGAAGTCCCCTGGGAGGGGTTGATCGTCACCGGCGTCATCGCTCTGGTCTTTTTCTGGCTCGCCTGGAGCGCATTTTCGCATTATGCAAGCGCACGCAAGCAATGCATCACGCACCATGAATACGGCTTGCGCATTTACGACGCCAAACAGCACCAAGACGTACGATTCGACGATATCGTTTCCATCGGCGGCGTCTTATGGCAAACCC
>CAYSYX010000122.1:0-20965 GCA_964435055.1 uncultured Polyangium sp.
CCATGCCGCCGCCGCCCATGCCGCCGCCACCCATGCCGCCGCCGCCCATGCCGCCCATGCCGCCGGTGCCGCCAACCGGATTGACGAGCACGTCAACCGTGTCGGAAGCACTCAATGCGCCATCGCTGACGTTGACTGCGAAGGTGAGGGTCGTCGGCATCATGACCACCGGGGCGACAAAGTTCGTCATGACCGCGTTTGGCGCGGACAACATGACCATCGGGCCCACCGATTGCGACCAAGCGAAGGTGAGCGGATCATTGTTGGGATCCGAGCTGGCCGACGCATTGAGCGTGACCGTCGTGCCGCTCGTGACGACTTGATCCGGTCCCGCATTCGCAATGGGCGCGAGGTTGCAGTCGCTGACGATGACGTTGACCGTGTCGGTGGAATCGACATAGCCGTCATTCACGGTGACTTGGAACGTGAACGTGGTCGGCATCATGACGCTCGGCGCGGTAAACGTCGTCGTCGAAGCCATGGGTGTGGCAAGTGAAACCATCGGACCGGCCGATTGCGACCAGGAGAAGGTCAACGGATCCATATCGGCATCCGTGCTGCCCGTGGCGTCGAGCGTCACGACATCGCCTGCGCAGGCATTGATATCCATCCCCGCGCTTGCCACTGCCGGATTGTTGGGAGGACATTTGGTCGTATCCGGGACAAACCCGGTGAAGGGCGTGTTGGTGAGGCCCGTGAATCCGACGTCATCCACGTACCAGCCTTCATCCCCGACGAAGTCGTCCGTGCCGATACGGAAACGAACCTTGATCGTCTTGTTCGCCAGCGACATACCCGTGTCGATCGTGACCGTGTCGTAGGCCGGGTAGCTCGGGTTCGTGTCGCCGTATCCTTGACGGCCGACGAGCGGGTTCGGCGCCATCGGGTCGCCGAGCGTGTGGTTGTAGCCCGGGGTGCCGAACATGCTGATGTCTTGCCACGTCGCGCCGTTGTTTTGCGATACTTCGATGACGCCGCCATCCCAGTACACAATGTTGCCCGTGCCGTCGTCGCTCGCTTCGAACTTGTGCCGGTGTTTGAAGCTCATCGTGAGGCCGGTGGCGCCGACGATGAGGTCGGGCGATGTCCAGCGTTCGTCGTGCGTCGGTTCCGAATCATTGCCATGCGCGACGGTATTGCCGGGGTTTGTCGGGTCCGCAGCCAGAGCCCATTCGGTGCTGGGAGCATTTTGACCGTTTGTCGCGGTCCACAATGACGCTCCGGTCGATTCGAACGATTCAGTCGCCGTCGACATGGCCACTTCATCGTAATTTCCACGGCCGCCAATCGTTACGTTCGGCGTGGACGTACAGGCGCCGGCGGCCGTGAGCGCAAGGGATAGACCAAGGTCTTGGATGCCCATGACGTTGGTACCAAGGGCCACGTCGAACGTGACGGTCGCGGTTGCATTGCGAGCAACCGAGGCGATCGCTTGCGTGGCGCCGTTCGGGAACGTCACGTCGGGGTTTGTTGAACTGATCGTGAGCGAACCATTGGTGAGATCGGCCCAGCCGTCGTTCGCAATCGTCACGGTGTAACGGCCAAGTTCGGCACCATCGAGGACGCCGTCGTTGTCGCATTCGGTGACCATCGCAAACGACACGTCGGTGATCGTCGCCGTGGCGCCCGAATCGTAGCTCTCGACGACGCCGACGAGGTCGCTCGATGCGCGAGGCGGTGACACCGCACAGACGCCGGCTCCACGCTCGGCAAAACCCTTGGCCAGGTCCGCGAAGTCCGCAGCGCTCGCCGAATCGGCCGCCGAAAGAATGCCGTCGCGTTGTTCGGTGAACGTCGGATCCACCGGAGCCGCTTGCATACCACCGACGACGTAGTCGGCCATGGCGCGTTTGGCTTGGGCGAAGTTCATGAAGCGCGGCGTCGCACTGTAGAAGCCGTTTTTCAGCATCGTCGAATACGCTTGCCACATCATGAGACACCAAACTTCGCCGGCGTTGTGCACCTCGAAGTTGTCCGCCGCGGCGGGCTGTATCGGAATGCCCGTCGGAATGACTTCACCCGCCGAAATGTGTTTGAACGTGAGCGGGTTTTTCATCTTGTCGCGCGCATACGGGAAGCGACGAATGCCGAAGTAGCCGCTGTCGCCGAAGGCCGCCGAAGCATAAACGCCCGTGGCAAACGTGCTGTCGACGTCGTCACCCGCGCGTACGCCTTGCATGAGGCCCATGAAGTCGCCCCAGCCTTCGCTTTCACTGCCCGATTGTTGCGACGCGCTGTTGGTGAGGCGGTGGTGCAGGTAATGGCCCCATTCATGGCCGGAAATGCCGTTGTCGATCGTGCCGTCGCGCGAGATTTCGTTCGCCGCGCGAACCATCGTCGCCTGCAACGTGCCCATCATGAGCGCCGCTTTCATCTGATCCCCAACAGCCAGCGTGACGCCTTCGACACCGATGTTCACCGGCATTGCAGGGGTTCCACCCATCGGGCTCGGCGTCGTTCCGTAAGGATTGTTGTTCGCAATGATGACGCCGATCGCGCCCTGGGCTTGCGCATTGAGCACTTTCACGGTGAAGGCACAACCACCGCCACGATCGATGAGGGCGATCTTGCCGGTGAGGTTTGTCAAAATGGGTTGACACGCGTCCGTCACCGTACCGGTCATTGCCGTGCCGGTTGGCATCGTCGAACCGTCGTCCACGAGCACGACATCCGCCGGACCAATGTTGAACGTGCCCGGGCCCCAACCCGCAATACCCACTTGACCGACCGGACCGCCGGGATTGAGCGTCAACGAAGCGGTCGCCGGACCGTCGAAAATATACATCTGCATGCGCGGCGACGTACCGTCGGCCGGCGTGCTCATGTTCGCATTGTTGCGATTGGTGCCCTTCGTATCTTGCCCCTCGGCACGAAGCGGATCTCCTTGCGCTCCACCTCGACCGTAGTTGTTCGCTTGGGCGTTGCCGGCGGCTTCGGTGAAGCCCGAGTCGTAGAAATAATCGTGCATCCAGTTGTTCAAGAAAAACAGCTGAACAACGGCGGCTTTGGCTTGGTTCTGCGATACATCGGGCGCCTGCGCCAGATCGTACGTCCAATCGAAGATGTTCGGCATCGTGGTCGTGCCGTAGAAATTCGTGCCGTTGGGGCTGTTGCTCCCCGCCCAGTCGGCGTAGGCAATGACGTTGTTGCCGTCCGTTCGGTTCGCATTGTTCGCGAGCCACGAGTCGAACGTGCCCATCGGGTTGGTATTGAAACCATCGACCGTGACGAGCGACGACGGCGTGGGCATGGGTCGCTGGCCATTGGGCGTACCCGCCGGATGCGGCTGAAAATCTTGCAACGGCCCGTCCTGAATGTCGTACGGGGCCGTCGGGCTTGCCCACACGCGATACGTGAAGTTCGCGTCTTGCGTGCGGCGTTCGCGGAAAAGGAGCTTTCCGTCGGCGGCGCCGATCACATACGAGTAAAGCGCGGCCTCGCCGCTCACGGTGTGTTTGCCCCAGAGCTCCAGGTAATACGCCGACACGATGCGATCCGGCATCGGGAACCAGACCTTCTTGACGCGCACGGCTTGTTCGAGGGTCAGGTTTGCGGCGACGGACTCGGGCGTGCCGACGAAGTCGAAGTAGTTGTAGTTGTCCTTCGTTTGCGTCGTGTTGAGGAAGTCGGCGCCGGTCGTGTGGATGTTGAAGAAATCGTTCACCGCGCGCGAGATCGCCGCTTGCGGCGTGATCTTCCAGGTGTTGCCGCGTTTCGTGCCCGGCGACACCGCGTCGTGCAAGCTGCCGCTGATCGATACCAGCTCATGCTTGCGCGTCATCACCACTTTGATTTCATTACGCAGAAGCTCGATACCGCCGACGGACTGCTGAAAGACGACGATGATGCCGCCACGACCCTTGTCGTTCACGACGCGCGGTTTGGCGGAGCTCACCGCCGCACGACCCGCGTTGTAGATCCGCGCGTAGGTCTCCAGGTAAAACCGTGCCGAATCTTCGGGTTTGCCCGTACCCGCCGAAGGCGCCACCGGACCGTTCTTTGGTGCCCAAAAGAATGTCGGTACACCGCGCTTCGCATCCCGACCGGTCACACCGGCGATCTTCACGCCGGGAGCTTGATTCGGTGAATGAGGTTTGGGCGAGACGACGCTCGCGTCTTCATAAGCATTGTAGTTGGGAAGCTCGAATTCACCGGCTTTGGCGCTGGCACCGGCCAGAAGCAAAGTCGACATGACCGCAAATCGAGTGGAACGCTTCATCGTCATCTCCGTGTGTATCCCGGCCAAACGTACACGAGCACCACGTATCAACGGGCGTTTGTTCTCACGAACCTCGTGCAAGCATGTGCAAGATGCGCGCCCACTCTACAAGCAATCCGTCCGGGATCAAAGTATTTCTTACGTCCCGGTACGTTTTTCTTTACCGTTCCAAAGGCTGCTTGCGAAATGCTTCGCTCCGCGTTTTTGAGGATGAACTCGAGGCAACGACCCGGCGTCCAGGGTTTTTCGCGTCGCGTTACCAGGCCGGACACGATCCATTCAACAGCTCATGCAGCGCGATCGGACACTGCATTTCGCAATGCGCTCAGGGGTTGCGTGCGCAACGGACGCCGATGTCCTTTTGCCGAATGAATGGCGTCTGATTGTAACGCGCCGAATTCAACAACAAAAGCTCGTGAATCGCCCATCCGCCGCCGCGAACGACGCGATACGTATCGCTTCCCGTCAAATTCGCGCAATCGACGCACGGGGTCGTCAATGGGCCATATCGATCGACCATCCATTCCCACATGCTGCCGCCGAGATCCGCGTGACCCCATAAACCGTCGCCTTGAGGTGATTTCGAGGCGACTTTCAAGATGTCCGTGAACGCGCATTGCCCAACGCCGTCGCCTTCGCAATTGTACACGGCATACGTCGCGTCGATGACGGTGGAGCTCGCCGGATTCGACCACGGGTATTCTCGCTGCTCTTTGCCCCCTGAAGCCGCATGGTTCCATTCCGATTCCGTGGGCAAACGCGCTCCATCCCAAGCGCAGAACGCAAATGCGGTATACCAGTCCAAACAGTTGATGGGCAGAAGCTCATTCGCTCCGGCCGCATCCGTCCACGTGGCTTCGGCGGCGCATTTCAATGATTGCACCAACTCTGCGGCGGTCGCCGGCAAACTCGTATCCCAATCCGTATTCCACCCGCTGCCGAGCATCTTCGGATGCGCGCCGGAATTCGATTTGGGCTTGCTGTTCGGATACGCCTCGACAAACTTGCGGAAGCGTCCGACCGTCACCTCGAAACGATCCAACCGATAATCACCGACGGTCGCCGCAAACGCCGGATCGTTCACGCGATTGTACGTGCCTCCCGTGACCGTCACAGATTGACAACACGTCTCATTGCCCCCGGGACCGCAATTCAACGGCAACCCCGCGCAGCTCGGAGGCAACACGCATTCGCCTTTCACGCAATAATATCCGGGGTCCGTGCATTCCGCGAGGTCCTCCCAAAATGACGCGGGATTGCAGGTTTGACGCATGTTGCCCTTGCATTGAATCGAGTTCGGAGCACATTGGCCGGCGCAAGCTCCGTCGGCGCACGCGAATGGACATTCCTGAATCGTGCTCCAAGCTCCGTCCATACACTCCTGCGCGGTCAAACCATTGCATTGTTTTTGCACCGGCGCACATTCGCCCATGCAAACGCCGTCGCCCATGCAGGTTTGTCCAATACATGGACCGATGTCCTCGAACACGTCGTCTTTACAACGCAAGACGTTGTTGCCCATGCAGCGCGTTTCGCCATCCACGCAATTCTTGGATCCTCCCGATCCGTTCGGATCTTTGCCCCCCGTCGCACAACCGACAATCAAACCCACGACCGCCGACACTACCCCTACGCCCAAAGCCCATTTCATCGAATCGTCCCTTTCCCTGTCTCGAAGTGTTACGCGCATCGAAGCCTACGACGCTTTCCAACATGCGTTGCCAAAGTCGTGCTCATATTCAATCTCGTACCACGCACACCCGCATCACAGCGCTCTACGCAACTTGTAGCAGATCCGGGGTCACTGATGTCGAGCCAAGTGACGAGGTCGAGCAACATCGCGTTCGCGTATCGACGATGCCGATCGCGCCGGCTGTTCGGCGGGGATGACGATGGCGAGGTTCGAATGGAGTTTGGCGAGAAGATCGGCGGCTCGGACGTGTTTGTCCGAGGTTCACATCACTGGCATTTGCCGTTGATGCATTGCTGGCCGTTGTTGCAATCGTTTCCGCATTGCCCGCAATTGCGACGATCCGTGTTCAAATCGACGCAACCGTCACCTTGGCATTGTTGCGCCGGGGCAGGACATACGCACTGGCCGGAAACGCAAGAGCCCGCAGGACCGCACCGCCGATCGCATTGACCGCAGTTGTTGGGATCGCTCGAGAGATCGCTGCAACCGATGTCGGCTCCGCATTGGGTTTGTCCCGCCGCGCAGACGCATTGACCGGAGACGCACATGCCCATACCGCACGTGACGTTGCACATGCCGCACGCCTCGGGATCCGATGAAAGATCCCGACAACCGAGCTGATTGCCGCAGATGACTTGACCCTGCGCGCATTGACACATGCCCGATACGCATGTCCCCGTGCCGCAATTGGTATTGCATTGCCCGCAATGTTCGGGATCCTTCGACAGATCGAAACATCCGCTGTTGCATTCCACCGTACCTTGAGGACAAGGTCCGCATTGACCGGACACGCAATCTTGCCCGGTTTTGCAAGCTTCTCCGCATGCACCGCAATGCGCGGGATCATTGGCCAAGTCAAAACAACCGTCCACGCACGAAACGAGTCCCGAGCCGCACACGCAAACATTTTGCACGCACAATGCTCCCGGACCACACGTCGTGTCGCCGCAAGGTGTCGTCGCCCCCGAACCTCCCGTGGCTCCGCTGTTGCCCGAGCCCCCGCTGCCTATGTTCGTCGTGTTGCCGCCACAGCCGCCCACAGACCCCATGAACGCCGCCCACGCCGTCAAAAGAATCCCACCCATAAGCCAATGTCGTTTCATCGTCCTACCTCGCTTCAAGTTACCGTTCCAACGCCTGAGAGCCTCGTGGGCGTCGAAGCAGCTCAGGTATTTGGGCGCGGAAAAGCCTTGTTCAGAGGCATTTGCCATCAACGCAGGTTTGTCCCATATTGCAAGCTTTGGTGCAGCCGCCGCAGTTTTTGGGATCCTTGTCGGTATCGACACACACGTTCCCGCACGATACCCACGGCAGTTCGCACTCGCATTTGCCGTCATGGCACGATTGACCATTGCCGCATTCCACCGAACAATCACCACAATGATCGTTGTTGGATTTCACGTCGACACAAACATCGTCGCAATACTTCGCCGGCGAGCTGCAACCACTCTTGCAGTCGCCTTTGATGCAAATATCGTCGGGGCTGCACGATCGATTGCAAGCGCCGCAATTGTGCGAATCGCCGTCGAGCGACGTGCAAACGCCATTACACATGGTTTGTCCGTCTTCACAAACGCAGCTGCCCGATTCGCAATGCGCTCCGCCTCCGCAAGCCAATCCGCATCGACCGCAATGCAGGTTGCTCGAACCAAAATCATGACATTCGCCTTCGCAAGCCGTCGCCGGAGGTGGACAAGTCTTATCGTCCGGAGGAGGTGTCGTTCGCACCAGCGGCTCGACCAGCGTATCCGTACAGCCGGCCCATAACCAAAATATCAAACAGACCAGGCTCTTCGTTGTCCACGGCGCCTTGTTCGCAGCTCGATGCCGAGAAAAAGTAGACGCGTCGTTTCTTCGAATCGAGTTTGGCATGACCACCCTCATTTCAGTTTCAGATCGAGTCCCAATCCAATCGTCAGCAATGGCTGACCAAAATACACATCCGACGTTCTACCCGGCAGACGTAACACCGGGCGCGGCGTCGCGATCGCCGCCAAAAAATCCAAACGCAACGATAGGTTGGACAAAAATGCCCACGCGAACCCCGTACGCGCATAAGGCAGCGCATACGCCACGTTGCCATCGCGCGCCGCTATGCCGTCGACCGTCGGTTGCCCGTAATGATGAAAGACGCCTCCTCCGGCTCCCGCTCCGATACCAAACGAAAACGTCTGCGAAATATGCGCGACATCGGCCCAGCCGCCAAGAAGCACCGCCGATGCCGCGATGTTCACGTTGCCGACATCCGACGTCATCGTCGCCGGCACAATCGGCGCCAACCCCGTGAGATCCGCCCCGAATCGCCGCAAAAACATCCACCGCGCCCCAATCATCGCTCCACCGCCGGCCTCGAGCCCTCCACTGCCCGGATGCACCATCGCCACCGGGATGAGGCGCAAATAGAAGGATCCCGTCGCTTTTTGCGCGTCCGCATTCCACGTGGGGCGCCGAGGTTCGTTTGCCCGTACGGGGGCGGTTCGTGATGAATGGTCGTCCGGGTTGAATTGCGGTTTCGTGCTGTTTGGCGAGGGCAGGGGATCGGTCGGAATCGGATCTTTCGGCGGCGGAGGCGCGGACAACAGTTTGCCGCGAAGCTCTTCGACGGCGCGTAAGGAGAGCGTCTCCAAATCGCCCTTTTCTTCGGGGTTTTCGTCGATACGGCTCACGCCGCTTATCGCATCCGTCCACAATTCGATGCTCCGGTGCGATGCTTCGACACGCACGACCGCTCGCGCGCTGTGTTCCTTGGCCAGCGTCGCCAGGTCGTAATCGCCGGACGGAACGATTTCCACACTGAAACCCGCGGCGACGAGCTCGTCCACGAGGTGCGTCGTGATGGGATCGCCGGCTCCGGCATGGACCAGTAAAACGCGTTGATTTTCCGCTTCGGCCGGCGTCGACCACACGAGGGCCAGGATGATGGGAAGGGGGCGGAAAACGCGGCGTCTTTTCAAGGTTCCACGACACGCCGGGCGAGCGTTTCATACGCACCTCCGGGATAACGTTGCAAATACGATTGCGCCGCTTTGATCGCTTCATCACGATGACCTTGTCGATCGTGCATTTCCACGATCCGTCCGAGGGCCTGCTCCGCCAAACCTCCCGCCGGTGACTCTTCCAAATACCGTTGAAACCACGTAATGGCTTCGCCCGAAGCGTGATCATGATCCGCCGCGAGTTTGCCCATCAAGAACGCCGTGCGTCCTTTCGCTCCAAGCTCGCGAGCGCGAACCAATGCTTGACGCGCTCGACCTGCCGCTCCGGCATAACGCGCTTCATCGGCCAGTTCGAGCAACACCGGAATGGACGCCGTCGCCACGATGTTGTCGAATCCGGCCTGTTCGGCAGCTTCGAGCGCTTCTTTGTGTTTGCCCGCTGCGGCGAGCTTCTGCCAAGCCGGGATCGTCAATGGTTTTTCGACGGAGACGGTCGGCGCAGGGACGGGATTTTCCGTTTTACCGGGCTCATCGTCCGTCGCCGAGGTTGCGGCTTTGTCCGCGATTTTTTCCGAACGCCCGTTCGTCGGAGAATCCGCTCGCGATTCGGTCGATTTGTGCTGCACGTCGATGTGCAACGATTCGGCCGTCGTCACCGAGCGACCATCATTCAACAGAGGTCCGTGCACGATGACTTTGCCTTCGCTGACGCGCAAATCGAAGACTTCCCGGGTCGGATCCCACGCCACGTCGAATTCGGTGCCGACGACGTTGATATCGAATGGTCCGGCATGCAAGAGCCACGAAGTCGTTTGTCCCACATGAACCACTTTGGCATGCGCGTGACCACGTTCGACGAGCATCGTCGCTCCATTTGCATCGGCGTCCGTGACGCGAGCTCGAGCGCCGGGATCCAGGGTGATCTGAGTTCCTTCGGAGAAACGTAAAGGAACGGCATTGGATCCGGCGGCGATCCATACGCCGAGGGCGCTTGGAGCATCACCCGGGCCCACCGAATACGTAATCGGTTTGTCTTTGACGGATACGCGAAGAAATAAGGCGGCAACGAGGGCGAAAACCAAAACTCCGGCGAAAGCCAGGCGGCGATCGAACCCGGTCGACCGTCGATTCCACTTGGCCAATGCCTGCTCTCGGGCATGACGGATGGTCGTTTCCGGCGAGGCTTCTTCGTCCGAAGCGTGACGGACCGTTTGTCCGAGTTTTTCCAGGGGAGTCATGTCCATCGTCGCCCCTCTTCCAGCCAAGGTCGCAAGACGGGATCTCGTTGCGCGATCGCTTGAAACCGTTGTTCTGCGCGAGTGATGCGCCGTTTGATCGTCGCGAGCGATACACCGACGGTATCGGCGATATCTTCGAGCGGCATTTCTTCAATGAAGCGTAGGGCAAATACCACACGATCTTCGGCGGGCAATTGATCGAGCGCGCGGTACACGTGTCGAACGCATTCCCGAGCACCGAAGTCGGCGTCGCGGGCGGGAGCGTCGATGTGGACGGTTTCGTCTTTTTGCCAAAAAAATATCCAACGCGTCAATTGGCGGCGGCGAATGGCGCGATGAGCGGTGTGCACGGCAATCGACGCGATCCAGCCCTTGACGGCATTTTCGTCCCGGACCTGATCGAGGGACGAAAGGATGGCGGTGAATGCGTCTTGCACGAGGTCGGGCAGGTCCGGATCGCAGCCCATGACTCGGCGGATGAGGCGTTCGACGAGGGGTCCGTGGCGGTCGAGCAAGGCGGCGGCGGCCCAAGGTTCACCGCGACGAACGGCGGCGAGCAATTCGGCATCCGAGCGACCTGTTTGGGGCAAGCGCACGACGGTGGCGCTTTTGCCCGGGCGCGGGGTTGCGCCGGTCGGGTCGGATGGTTTTGCCGTGGGGCTCACGCGTAGAAGTCCTACCATGGATGCGTCGCTCGTGGCAACCGTCAGTTTTCAAGACGGTGCCGGGAGCTTCAAGAGCCGTGAGCGAGGTGGGGCGGCTCAGGTTTCGTCACGTCTGGTGACGCTCGCGAACGAGCGCAGGGGTAAGAGGTTGCGGTGGATCGGGGGCGGCCTCAGTCCCAATCACGCCTCCGACGAAAGTTGAGCCACCACGATCCGCCCGGGGCTCTTGCCGATGTGGAATCGGCATCACGTGAGGCCGGCCGAGAGCTTCGAGACGAGACCTTTTACGGAGGAATAACCATGAACCGTTTTCAACGGTGGTTGCAAGTAAGCGCCCTGGTGGGCCTTGTTGCGACAACTTTGACGTGGATCGGATGTGGCGACGACACGACGTCGACATCCGGTTCGAGCAACAATACGACTTCGAGTTCGACTTCCACTTCGAGTTCCAGCAGCGGTCAACTCGCGTGTCCCAATGAGACGGACATCGTGTGCACCGACAAGTGCGTCGATCCGTCGACGGACATCGCGAACTGCGGCGCATGCGGCGTTTCTTGCGGAACGGGTGGAACGTGCACGAATGGCCAATGCGCCTGCGGACCGAATGCGGTGAATTGCGGGACGGGTTGTTTCGACCTGTCCGCAGATCCGACCAATTGCGGTCAATGCGGCAATGCCTGCGCAACGGGCGCGACGTGTACGGCGGGACAATGTGCCGCGTGCGAAGCGCCGAAACCCGACAATTGCACCGGTCTCTGCACGCACTTGCCCTCGGATCCGAAGAACTGCGGAACGTGCGGCAATGAATGCCCGACCAGTGCCACGTGCGTCAATGGCATTTGCGAATGTCCCGCAGGCACCGTTTCCTGCAACGACCAAGGCGTCTGTGCGGATCTCTCGAGCAACGCCGAAAACTGCGGCACGTGCGGCAATGCGTGCCCCGTGGGTGGTCAATGCGTCTCGGGACAATGCGCTTGTCCGGCCGGAACGACGGAATGCGGCGGCGCGTGCGTCGACGTGAATACCGACAACAACAACTGCGGCGTTTGCGGCAAAGATTGCTTCCAAGGCGCAACGTGTATCGCCGGCGCTTGTACCTGTCCGCAAGGCCAAGTCACGTGTCCCCAAGGGTGCGCGGATCTCTCGTCGGATCTGAACAACTGCGGTCAATGCGGCAATGATTGCCTCCAGGGGCAAATGTGCGTCTCCGGCGCGTGCACCGCGTGTCCGATGGGTCAAGTTGCCTGCAATGCGCAGAATACGTGCGCCAATCTCTCCGCCGACGTCGACAACTGCGGCACTTGCGGCAACAAGTGCGGCCCGAACGGTATGTGCGTGTCCGGAGCGTGCGTGTGCGCCGCCGGTTCCGTCAATTGCGGTCCGAACATCGGCTGCGTGGAACTCGGCACGGATGAAACAAACTGCGGCGCTTGCGGCTTCTTCTGTCCGCTCGGCTCCACGTGCACCAATGGCGTGTGCGCGTGCCCGGCGGGTGAAGTGACCTGCGGCAATGAATGCGCGAATATCTCGACCGATGCCAACAACTGCGGTCAATGCGGTCGCCAATGCAACGGCGGGACGTGTTCGGCGGGTCAATGTGTGTGTCCGGTGGGGCAACAAGCTTGCTTCAACGGCTGCGCGGACCTCGAAACGGACATCAACAATTGCGGCAACTGCGGCAATGATTGCGACAATACGTGGGGCTTGTGCAACGCCGGCAGCTGCGCCTGCGTGAACGGCTTGACGAATTGCAACGGCAACAATTGCGAGAATACCAAGGACGATCCGAATCGTTGCGGTGGTTGCAACATTCAATGCCAAGGCGCGACGAACTATTGCGAAAATGGTACGTGCGCTTGTCGCCCCGGATTGACGCTCATCATGGGTCAATGCATCGACCTCAAGACGAACCCCCAGAACTGCGGCGCGGTTGGCAACGTCTGTCCCGGCAATACGCCGCGCTGCAGCGATGGCGTCTGCGTGCAAAATTGCCCCATGGGCACGCAAGCCTGCAACAACGGCAATTCCTGCATCCACACGCAAACGGATCCGCGCAACTGCGGTCAATGCGGCAACGCCTGTAACCGTGACGAAGTCTGCGTAAACGGTAATTGCCGTCAATGGGACGTCGCGACGGGATGCACCACGTGCCCCTGCGACATTTCGTGCAACGGCAATCAAACCTGCTGCTCGTACCCGGGCGATCCCACCAACATCATCTGCGTCGACGGCCAAACCTGCCCGATGTGATGAAGTAACAAAACTCCCTTCCTCGTCCTCGTCCTCCCGGCCCCCACCTCTTAGCTTAACTTAATTCGTTCGTCCGCGAGCCTTCTTGCGGGGGCCTGCTTTGGGAGGCGCCGGCGCCTTTTTCGTTTGGCCGGTTTCTCGAGCCGCCAATTCTTCGAATCGACGTGCCCATAATGCATCCAGACGGCTGCCGAGCTGTTCGTGCAGATCGAGCAAAACGCCGAACATCGTCCGAATGGCTTGGCGATGGACCTCGGGAAAGCGTTCGTAATAGGGCCAAAGCCATTCCAAGGCATTTCGAGCGACCGGGAGCGCTTCCTGCATGCGTCCCAAGTGGCGTAAACAGATGGACAATTGATTGAGCGTCAGGGCAAATCGCGGCAAGTAATCTTCCGGATGCGACTTGGCGAGCCCGCGGTAGGTGTCCATGGCTTCCATCACGTGGACCAACGCGGCATCGTGTTGTCCAAGGGCCGATTGCGCGCGACCTGCAAGCTCCAACGCAGCGGCCAGATCCGGCTGAAATGTATCGGGCTGAAGAGGCGTCAGCGATCGATACAAGGTAATCGCTTCGAGCGCCGGGGCGAGGGCGGCATCGAAGGCGCCGAGATCGCATTGCGCGCTGCTCAGCTTGACGAGCGCTCGGGCGCGTTTTGCCTCGAGGGTGATGTGATGTGCGGCTCGGGTTTTCGAGGATTCGCGCATGATGAGGTAGGTTGCGCGACCGTATCATCGATGCGCTCGGCCGACCAAGTTGTCGACATGATTTTGGTGTCAGGAAAGGTTGCGTTCGAGCGTTGTCGGGTGTAGGAATCGGACTTCGTCCATCGGCCGGCACAATGTGGAATGAGTACACGCTTATGAAGGATCATCGTCGACAAGCGGTTCTTTGGGTTTTCCCATTGGTTTTGGGGCTTGGCGCATGTGCGTCGAAGTCTGCTTCGTCAGGACTCAATGATTCGAGCCATGAAGTCAGCCCAGGCCCGCCAGGTCCGGAGGCGACGGTGAGCGCCAGTTCGAGTAGTTCGAGCGAGCCGCTGCCGGACGACAAATTCGGCGACGTGAAGATGGACCAGCAGTTGAAGTCCCCGATTACCCCTCTGGACAAGGATCAGGAGAAGAAGGAAGCCGACCTGTTCGACGCATTGACGGTGACGGGCACCATCGCGGCAGGCGGCGGAAAAGGCAATCCGCAAAAGGCGCGAGGGCACGGGGATCCCTTGGTATCCGGTGGAGAATCGGCCCTCGCGGCGGCCCCGGTGCCTCCCAGGGAAATGGGCGAAGGGGGTTCGGCAACGTTTGGGCGCGGATCCGTCAATGCGGCGAGCGAGATGCGCGGGACGATCGAAAAGAAGGATATTCAGCGCGTCGTGAAGGACAACGTGAAGGACGTGCAACGTTGTTATGAACAAGGGCTCATGACGCGACTCGATCTACGTGGCAGGTTGGTCGTGAAGTTCGTGGTCGGCAGGACGGGGACCGTTGCCGGGGTAACGATCACGGAGACGGAATTGAATGAACATTCGGTCGAGCAATGCATCATCTCGGCGGCCTTGAAGTGGACGTTTCCAAAGCCGACGGGCGAAGGGCTCGCATCGTTCTCGTATCCGTTCATCCTGAAGCCGGGCAATTGAACCAGGGTGCGGGGTACTCGACGAGTAGGGTCTGAGCTCCGCACAGGACGCAAAGGGTACTCGACGAGTCGGGTCCGAGCTCCGCGCAGGACGCGAAGGGTACTCGACGAGCTGGATCCGAATGCCAAAAAGTTCCGAAGGGTAACTCGACGAGTCGGGTCCGAGCTCCGCGCAAGACGCGAGGGGTACTTGACGAGTCGGGTGTGAGCTCCGCGCGGGACGCGAAGGGTACTCGATGAGTCGGGTGTGAGCTCCGCGCAGAACGCGAGGGGTACTTGACGAGTAGGATCCGGCCGGCAAAAAGTTCCGAAAGGTAACTCGACGAGTAGGGTCCGAGCTCCGCGCAGGACGCGAGGGGTACTCGATGAGTCGGGTGTGAGCTCCGCGCGGGACGCGAGGGGTACTCGATGAGTAGGTTGCAGGTACCGGGCGCGTTTCAGAACACGTTCAACGCATCGGCAAGTACACGTCGATCACGGTGCCTTCGCGCGTGTTGCCCAATGAATCCGCAAAGGTGAACCGGCTGCGCTCGCCTTCGCAGTTGCCCCGCGCATCACAGGTCCACTCGCGCGCGTCGTGCAGGTCGATGGCCAAGACGCCGTACGAGGCAAGCGATGTCAGTTCGCCGGCTTCGCTTTCCCGGTTCAGGTTCGCGTCGGACCAGATGACGATCTTGGTGAAGGCGGGATCGCGTTGGTCGAAGATGCCGTCCCGGTTCGCATCGAGGTCACGCAGAGCATCGAAGCCGTTGTGGGCAAACGTTCCGGAGCTGAGTTTGGTTGCCGAGCCGAAAAGTTCGCCGCCGTCGCGAATGACGCCGTCGCCGTCGCGGTCGAGGGCCAACCAAGGTGTGGCGGCGGTGGGCCAATCACCCGTATGACACACGCCGGCACGCGTCAGGTCGAAGGCCGAGCCGGCTTCGGCGGTGAAGGTGACGTGGCGATTGTCGAAGGAGAGCACGAGCGGCGTGTTGCACTGACACTCGTTGGCGGTGCCGATGTGGTAGGACGTATCGTAGAACGGGCACTGAAAGCTGTGGGTTTGGATGCCCCACACGGCTTTTCCGTCGATGTTGACGCACTTTTCGCGGCAGAACATCATCGGATCATTGGGATCGTAGTCGAAACATTCGCGTTCGTCGCCGATGGTGCATTCCCCGGGCGCATCCGGGCCGAAGTCGGCCCAGCACACGGCGGGCATTTCTCCTTGAGCCGCGTTGTTGGTGCCTTCGTCGACGACTTCGGCCGTACAGCCGAGCGCCAACGTTGTTCCCAGAGCCAAAGCCATTGCCAATTGTTTCGAGGTGTTCGCGTGCATGAGGTTGCTTGGAGCAAGGCTTGTGCCGTGAGAAATCGTGCTGATTCGTCGGAGTCGCAGGCGCTGATGCGTCGATGTGTGTCAGATATTGGCGCGTAAAGGTGTCATGGTGTGCCATCGTTGGCGAGCACGGTGAAGGCGTTCGGGCTCCATGGTTCATGCCCGCGCTGTGCCCACGAAAAAGTTGCCCCCGGCAAGCCACCGATGTATGACCCTCGCGCTTCGCGCACGTGTCGCGTGATGGAGAGTCGAGATGACGGACGAATTGAACGAAGAGGCGACCGAGATCACGCAGCCGGCTGCAAACGTTCACGTGCGGCAGATCGTCATCGAGGGGTTGTTTGGCGAGTACACGCATCGGATCCCGTTGGCCGAAAAAGGCGGCGTGGTGATTCTTCATGGCCGCAACGGCGTGGGAAAAACCATTACGTTGTCGATGATCAAGGCGTTGTTATCGGGGATGCCGAGTCGAATCGACGCGCTCAGAAAGTGGCCTTTCGATATGATGCGTATCGACTTTTCAGACGATACGTTTGTGAAAGTTCGAAGCGCAGTGCAAACAGGCAACAAGTCAGTACAAGCGCCGGAGCGTAAGGCTCAGTCGCGCAGGCTTGAAGTCTCATATTTCGATGGATCAGGCAGGGTTGAGAAATTCATTATTCGTTCCGAAAAGGCACCTCTAAAGACATATATGAATCTGGTGGCTCGTGTCGTGGTTCCTTTTGTGACCACGCGGCGGCTCGATGACGAAACGAAGCAAACTGGCTTGTTTGGTACGTCCAAGTCCGTTGTTACCGCCATGGCTCGCATCAGTAAAGATATGATCAATCGTATCAACGAAGTGGATGCGAAATACCGCGAAATCTCCTCGTCGCTCGACGACAGCTTCGCTTCGCGGCTTTTTACTTCGCCGGCGAATGCCGTGATTGATCCTTTCGACTTGGAAGGACGCAACGAAGCGCTGGAAAAAGAACGACGGCGATTACGCGATATCGGCTTGCTGGCCGAATCCAAGACATCTTTTCATCCGGACAAATTGGATCCATCGAAACAAGCCATGTTCGCCGTCTACTTGGACGACAACGAGAAGAAACTCGCCGTGTTCAAAGACCTCGCTGATCGCGCGGAAATTCTCTTGGACGTGCTCAACGCCAAGCTGGCACCGAAACGAGTCCGTTTGGATAACCATGATGGATATTGCGTCTTCAGCCACGACGGCAAGACGTTGCAATTGGACTGGCTTTCTTCCGGCGAACAACATGAATTCATTCTTTTGCACCAATTGCTGTTCGACGTCAAACCGGGATCTTTGCTGCTCATCGACGAACCGGAGCTTTCGCTTCATGTCACGTGGCAAAGTGAATTTCTGGAAGATCTCATTCGCATTGCGAAACGCATTGGATTCGATGCGATTGTCGCGACCCATTCGCCGTACATCGTGGGATCGCGGCGTGATTTGATGGTTCAGCTTGGAGCGCCCGAGTGAATCCGTTTGGTGTTGCGGTCGATCCGGCCACGGAATCCGAATTCTTCAACGCCGCCCGACACACCACGTTTCTGCTGGTCGAAGGCCACGTGGATGAGCGGTTTTGGCGCCGGTGGATCGAACCGCGGCGATGTCAAATTCGCGCCATGGGCGGGCGAGACAAAGTTTTTGCCGCAATCGAACTGAGCCGTCGGGAAGGCCGACCGGAATTCGTTGCCGTCATCGACGCGGACTTCGATCGCGTCGACGGGGGTCTTCGTGCAGATCCCGACATCGTCTATACCGATGAACATGACCTCGAAGGTATGCTCGTCCGATCGCCTGCCCTGGAAAAGGTGATCGACATACTTGGTTCTGCGGATAAATGCGCGGCGTTTGAGAAGCAACACAAACCCATTCGCGAAGCGTTGGTCGACAACGCTCGGATCATCGGCAAGCTGCGCTGGTTGTCCAAACGCGACAAATTGAACCTCAAGTTTCGGAAAACAAAAGACTCCGAATTCCAGTACCTTCGTTACGGGGAATTTTGTGAGCGTAAAGAATGGTCGGTGGATCCGAGGAAACTCGTGATCCACGTCTGCAACTTCTCGATGCGCCACGATTTGAAGGCCGAAGACGTGCTGGCCCGGATGGACGCGTTGCCCGATGTCGATTCATGGCAGCTTTGTGCCGGTCACGACTTGATAGGGCTCTTGGTCATCGGTCTGCGCCAGGTGCTTGGCAACGCAACGAAAGATGAATCAACGATCCAAGACAGCTTCCTGCTTGCTTACGAGGAGGTGTACTTGCTCGAGACGTCGATGTACCGGGCGTTGCGCGTATGGGAAGCAAAAGACGCCCGCTTCCGCATCTTGCGGGGAAAAAAGTAGGGGACGGATTCGCCCGGAAAGCCCCTGGCACCTTTTCCAAATCCAAGCTACTTCAGTGCGCGATGGACGACCCCGTTCCGTTGTCGCTCACGCATGCTCGTCGCTTCGCTTGGCCCATTCCCGACCTGTGGCACAGCGCATCTTTGTCCGAACACGATCTGCGCGCGTATTACCGCTTTCGTCGTCAGTTCATGGACCTCAAGCCCCACGTCGACCCCGACAAAGACTGGGCCTACTTCGCCGCGTGGGTCAAAGCCGCCGACTACTGTTGGTTCGAACGCTCACGTGGCCACATGCAGGCCGCCTGTGCGTTCAAAATCGAGCCTCGAGTGCATCAAGGCCGCCCGTTGACCTTGGTTTGGGCCGAGTACCTCTACAGCCGACCCGGATCGCGCAAATCGTTGGGTCTTGCCGGAGCGATGGTCACTGCGCTCACGTTGGCTGTCGCTCGAAGCCCTCGCGCACCTGTGTACGTGGTTGGCGCAGGTTATGTCGCCAGCTCTATTGCCTTGGCTCAAGTCTTCGACAGCGTCTGGTTTCACGACGAGCCGACCATGTCTCCCTGGGAGCAGAGCTTGTGGCGGAGCTTGGCCGGAGCGACCGCAGGGTACGATCCCACCACGAAACTCGTCACCTTGGGCACGGTCCCGCGAAATCCGCGCACGACACCGCCCGTCAACCCCAAGGTTTACGAAGCCTGGCATCGGTACGTCACGCACAACCCCGCATGGTTCGAAGGCACGGCGTGCTTCTGCATGGGGCGCCTCGAACGCTCGATGCTGACCAACACGCTGCACTGGTTCCGTCGGCGTCTGCAACGGACCTGATTGCGCACACGCCGCATTCGTTCGATCCGAGCAACTCGGCCTTTCGTCGATCCGCCTTCAAGCGTTACTTGAAGGATCCCGATTCGATCAACCGGCGCTTGCAACTTCATTGGTAACTCATCGAATATGCGTGGCTTTGGGGCGTACGCTTTCCGCGCCGTCCGCCGGCTCGACTTTTTCGTGTCTTTTCCGTTCCGAACGATGTACAACCTCTCGTTCAGCACCATGACCACCTTTATCTTCACCCAAGCCGATGGCTCTTCGCGTTCCGTCAAGGGCTACAAATACGCACCTCCCAAAGCCGCCGCCAAACGTTACGTCGTCGGTGGCGCAGCTGTCTCACGCCTGCCCGCCAAGGTCGACCTACGTTCGGCCATGTCTCCGGTCGAGCAGCAGGGCGAGACGAACAGTTGTGCCGCAAACGCCACTGCGGGCGCTTATGAATACCTCGTCAAGCGGCATTTGGGCGATGACGCCTACGACGTGAGTCGCCTTTTCATTTATTACAATGCTCGCGCCGTTGATGATCCGGACAACATCCAAGACGAAGGCTCGGTTCTGCAATCCGTCATTGACAGCTTGAAGGAGCACGGGGCTTGTTCGGAGGAGACATGGGCGTTCGATCCCGAGATGGTCAACGAAGAGCCTTCGGAAGAGGCCTACGAAGAGGCCAGGCAGTTTTTGATTGAAGACACCGAGCTTGTGCCGACCGAGCTGAATGCCTGGAAGACCGCGTTGGCTGAGGGGCATCCGATCATCTTCGGCGTGAAGCTCTTCGGCTCGTTCGACAAGCAAAAGCGCCCGGGGCTGGTGCCCAACCCGACGCCCACCGAGGCTGGTCGCGAAAGTCACGGCGGTCACGCGATGCTTTGCGTGGGGTATTCGGACCCGGACCAAGTCTTCATCGTGCGTAATTCCTGGGGTCCGGACTGGGGAGACAAGGGCTACTGCTATGTCCCCTATAGGTACTTAATGAACCAGGAATATAACTTTGGCGATTCATGGATCATCAAGCGGATCGACATGTTGCCGCCGGACGAGGAGACCTGGGCGGACGATGAGGAATCGATGCTCGAGGACATGTCGAGCGTGTTGGCGGGGTTGGATGACGAGACGTACACGGCGTTGCTCGAGCGGATGGGCGATGTGCCACTCGAGGTCAGGTTGGCGCTGTTGTTTTTGACGGCGGCTGGGGCGGACGGGGACATTTCGGAGGACGAGGTTCAGGCGGCGGCGGAGCATTTGGCGCCGGTGCTGGAGCAGATGGGTTCGGTGCAGAAGCCGGAGCGGGTGTTGCGCAACGCGTTGAGGCTGATCGAGGAAGAGGGGCTCATCGAGGAGACGCTGGACATTTTTGGCGAGACGTTTTCGCAAGAGGTGTTGGCATCGATCGCGGGCGAGTTAGAGGACATCGCGGCTGCGGACGAGGTATCGGAGGAGGAGGCATCGTTCGTGGATGCGGTGGTGGAGCGGTGGCAGATTCAGCCGGCCGAGGGCGACGAAGGCGATGAGGGCGACGAGGAGTACGAGGAAGAGGACGAGTAGGAAAGTGGTTGGCACCTTTAACGCTTGCGCCGAAACGGCCGGGAAAGTCAAGGTTGAAATTTCGCCTGACCGTTCCCTGTGACCGTTTCCCCCGCCATCATCGCCGCTTGGGTTCGTGCCGAGTAGGCATGCTGGGAGGGGCGGAAATGGATCGCCTATTCGACCGCGTAGAGCATCAGCGCGACGAAGGTATTTCTGCGTTGTAGCGTAATCTTTATGACCAACACGCTCCATGATCGTCGTCACGTGATCACCACGTAATGCAGCCCACGTTATAGCACTGGCC
>CAYSYX010000123.1:0-15359 GCA_964435055.1 uncultured Polyangium sp.
CGCCCGTTGAATCACCCAAACAAACCGCGCAATTCTTCAGCGTTTGGTTGCAATCGTCGGGACGTTATACCTCAGGACAACAAGGTCAGGTCGAAGCTGTCGTCGTGCCCAAAGGGGAATTTCATTGCAACAATGATTACCCGTACAAGTTTGTCACGTCCGCAGGTTCGTCCGGAGTAACCTATCCCAAAGCAACCGTTCGTTCCGACGGACTCAGCGTGTCGCCGACGCGTGCCGTCATGCGCGTCCCGTTTGTTCCGGCAAACGCGGGCGACGCCAAAGTCGGCGGTACGTTCCACTTCTCCGTTTGCTCCGACAGTCAGTGCGTCGTGGAAAAACGCGACGTGTTTGTTACGGTCAAAGTTCAGTAGAGAAAAACATGCGTTTCGTCAAGCAAGCGATCTTCATGATGTTCGTCGCGGTGCCCCTCGTGGGTTGCGCCGGCCAAACCGCACCGGCGCAGTGCCCTGAACCCGCTGCGCAAACAGACGCAAAACTCGCGACCGAAGCCGAAATGACGGCTACGCACGAGACGCTCGTCAAAGCGTACCGAACGAACGACGTGGCGACGCTCGAAAAACTGCTCTCGGACGACCACATTCACAACAACGTTTTCGGCATGCAGCAAGGCAAAAAGGAGTTGCTCGAGGATCTACGTTCCGGGACGCTCGTGTTTCAAGCCTACGATGTCGCTTCGTCGAAATGGGTGATTCAGCCGGAAATGGCGATCGTGACGGGGGTGATTCACGCGGACGCGACGCGCGCGGGCAAACCCGTTCCGACGCACGATTTCCGATTTACGCGCATCTTCGTCAAGCGTGACGGCGCGTGGCTCGAATGGTTGTTCCACAATACGATGATCGCGGCTCCGCCCAAGCCCGCGAATTGAATCAAGCCTGCTGCGCTTCGAGACGCTCGCGACGACGCGCGATCCAGCGCCCGTACGTGAAGATCAGAAATGCACAACCCACGCCGATTGCCGCGTACGTTCCCCATACCGCGAGCGGATTCTTCGGCCCGTTCTCCGGCAAAAACTTCGCAATCAAATTGCCGCTCAGAATGCCGCCGATGAGCCCACCCACTCCCGCCGGGATGATCGCAATGCCCATGTACATGCCTTCGCGACCCTTCGGCGCAAACGACGAGATGTATTCGTAATATCGCGGCGAAAGAATCATCTCCGCCAAGGCAAACACGAAGAACGAACCGCAAGCACCGATCAAGCTTGGAAATGCCCCCATCAGCAGCATCGATATGGCCCCGACGAACACGCCGAGCGAGATCGCCATGGGCGCGGCGAGTTTGGCCGTCAAGCGGCCGACAAACACCTGCAAGATGGCAATCGATGCGGGATTGATGAGCGTGATGTATTCCCGCGGCACGGTTTCCCCGAACGTCCGGACGATGTACGTCGGAAAGGTCTGGTAAAACTGCTCGATCAGCAAGTAGTAGCCGGAAATCAAAATGATGAACATCGACAGCGGGAAGTTCTTCGCCGCCGCGAAGACATCTTTCAAAGGATTGTTCGCTTTGGGCGCCGATTCCAGCTTCGCCTTTTCCGGCGCTTCGGTCGACTTGGGTTCCTTGAACAAAGTCAACGTAATGCCGAGCGCGACGAGACACGCGACGATTGCATTGAGCATCGATGCGCGTAGCGAGACCATTTCCCGGACAATCTTCGTCAGGGTTTTTCCGACCACGCTACCCGCATTCACGGAAGCATAAAAATACGAAAAACCGACGGTTCGTCGTTCTTCCGGCGAATACAGACGCACGGTCGCCGGAATCACGGGCTTGAGAAATGCTCCGGCCACCGCAATGCCCATGACGGCGAGCCACGCGCCCCACCGCATCGGCAGGAGAAACAAGAGGCCATACGAAATCGCGTAAAGAATGAACGAAACGCTCAAACTTGCGCGAAACCCGATACGATCCGCCAAAATGCCCGCTCCGAGCGGCACCCAGGAACGCACGAGGGCAAACACGCCGAGAAGTTGTCCCGTTTCAATGTCCGTCAAACCTACGGTTTTACCGAGATACACCGACAGGTTGATGTACACCCCGTAAAACGCCATTCGCTCGAGCAACTCGAGCAGCAACGCGATCCAGAAAATACGTGGAAAAGGCTTGACGGGAGCGTCCGTTGCGGCGGGAGCAAGCGATGTGTCGGTGGTCATGGCCGGGTTCTTCGCGGCGAGGGTACTTCAGATCTCTTCGGTTTGGGAAGATCGATTTTTCGCTCCCGGAACGAATTGTCAAGGCAAACGCCGGGTCTGTTGTTTCGTGCCAAATGGCAGAAATTCTTGGACGATGCGGGACGCGGGTGGTCCTCGTCGTCGATCGAGATCCGGACTTGATCGGTCGATACAAAACCGCCATTCGTTGGCACGAGCAATGCAATGACGGCGCGTATGAACACAGAAACCATTGCCTTTTCGCGCATTCTTTTCGTTGTCGGCTCGATCGTTTTCGCCTCCGGGTGTGGCGACGATGTCACGCATCAACCGATTCCCACTTCGTCGCCTACGCAGGAAACAATGGGCCGACCTCCCGCACAGCCTGAAAATGCGGCAATGCCGGACGGTCCCGGCGCTGTGTTTGCCATGTCAAACTTGCGACTTGGACGAAATGCACCGAATGGTGCCGTGGATTCGAATGTTTGGAAGGCGTTCGGGTACAATTTGGATTTCACCGTCACGATGAAATCGTCCGCCGGCGTGATGCTCGGCGAAGAAACGTGCGTGCGTGCATCGGGGGCTTCATTGACCAACATCACCGACGGTAACGAGGGGCGTGACAATGCGTTTGGCTCGACCGTCATGCAGCTCATTCAAGGCTTGAACGCCGATGTGGAGGTGATGACCAACGGCTTGATTCAAGATGGAAATCATTCATTGTTGTTCGAAGTTGCGGGTCTTGGTGACGCTCGAAGTTATCAAGCTTTGACGGCGCGCATCTATTCGGCGGGGACATTGGTCGATGGTATGGGGATGCCGATCAAACCTGCCTGGGATGGCAATGACGCATGGCCGGTCGCGGCGGAATCGGTTTCCGAAGGAATGCTGAACAAACCTCTTGTGGCAAGCGTGGGCGGTTATGTCGCTCCGGAGGGGCTTGGTGGAACGTTTGTCGGGCAATATACGGGCGCGATCGATCTGCCGATGCAATTCGAGAACCTTCCCGAAAATCAGGGCATGTTGTTCATTCGAATTCACGAGCCGCTCGTCACTCTGCGTTTTTCCGCGGATCGAATGAATGTCGAGGAAGGCATGATTGCCGGCTTCATCGATGCCGCCGAATTGGCTCAGGAGGGGGAGCGAGTCCTAGGTATTTTCGATCAAACCTTGTGCAATTCGTTCACGTCGCAATCGATTCGTACGCAATTGCAGCAGAGCGTGGATATTTTGCGCGGCGGAACGAAAGACAAGCTCCGCGCCTGCGATTCGATATCGATTGGCATTCAATTCGAAGCGTCGCGAGCCAAGATTGGCGCGGTGGCGGATCCTGCTCCGGCGGCCTGGAATCCGTGTGCGCCGCTGTGACCTGCGGAATGCTTTTGCTCGGCCGCGCGTTGTGATACGCTGATGCGTATGCGTGGTTTGTCCTTTCTCATCGTCGTGTGTGGGGTTTTTTCGGCGGCGTGCTCGCGCGAAGCACCCACCAAGCCGGAACCCGCCCCGGTAAAACCTGTCGAACCCACGTCGATTTCCGCCCTGACGGCTTCTGCGACGCCCTCGAGTGCGCCCGTGACAAACGCGCCTGCACCTGCGCCCGTGCTCTCCGCAAGTAGCGCGGCGCGTGCACCCGCGCCCATCGCGGGTGCCGATTTGCCAAGGGCCAAGGAATATGTGCAGAACCTGGCCCGCGGGCGCAAAGCCACGGCGGCGAAGGATTATGCCCATGCCGTGGCGTTTTTTGACAAGGCGCTCGTGGCCGAGCCCGGCGATGCGCGGGCTCTATCGGAACGTGGTTATGCGTATTTGTTGAATGACAACTTGGATGCCGCTTCGAAAGATTTGGAAGCGGCGGCAAAACGGGCGACGAGCGTGGATTTGCTTCGGCAAATTTTATTTAATCAGGCGACCGTCGCCGAAAAACGCGGCGATACGAGCACGGCGGAAACATTGCGCGCACGTCGAGACGAACTCGGCCTGGCCAAACGCTCGAAGGGTAAAGATTGTTCGATTTCGATATCGCGTCCCGGCATTTTACCGGTCAAAGTCGCCACTGCGCGCGAGGCATGGGCGGAATTGAAGAAAGCCCATTTCGCCCGGACGGGCTCGATGCAGGTTTCGCTGGATGAACCTGTGATTGCCGACAATGCTACGGAAGAGACGATTCGCTCGACGCTGTTTGGTCGTATGCCTGAAGGTAATGGAATTTTGGCGATTCGCACGGTGGAGGGGGGTGTCGACGTCGGTCACGTGGTGGTTATTCGCGGCAAAGACATCTTCATCCATGGAGCGCTGGGCCTATTCATGCAGGGACGTTGCCCGTGTGGCGACAATTTGCCTCGGGTGACGGATGGAGACAATCCCCGCATTGACATCGAGTCCGAATTTCTCGAAATGGGGTACATCTGCGGAGTCCCCAACTCCAATGAAATTCGGCCCTGCGAAGAGGTCGTCGACGGAACGCCTCTCCAGTCGTATTGTCATCGAACCGAGACCAAGTTTCGTTCCGCCTTCTTGGATCCGAAGACCCTGGCGATCATCCTCGATATTGAAGAATCCGCACTGGCCAAGGGCAACATGGCTTTTAACTCCGCACAAGCTCAGGCCGTGATTGCGGCGCAACCCAATGCCGTGCTCATTACGGGATGTGGAATCGAGCAACGCGAAACGATTCCGTGAGTGCCGGTCGTCAAGAGCAACATCATGGTTCGATTTTTCTTCCTTCCACAAAACATCAGCATCTGCGTTTCATGTATTCAGCTACGAAACGTGATGTGATATCGTCGCCGAATGAAGCAAAACTCGACGACGTATTCTTCTACATATCGACGCTCGTTCTACACGACTCTCGCGCTCGTGGCCCTGGGGACCACCACGGGATGCGGCGATCCGAGCCCGGACAAGCCGCCTGTGCCCAGTTTTTCCGTGCGGGGCAGTGTGGAGCAAGTGCATATTTGGAAAGCGCCGCCGATGGCGAAAATCGAATTGCACGACGCGACCGGAGCGATCGTCCAAGAAGGTACGGCGGATGCTCAAGGAAGCCTCGTTCTTCGAAAAGTGCCGCCCGCAGACGATTATGAAGTGGTGGTTCCTTCGCTGGTGGAGCTCAATACGGTGAGCCCGGTGAAGGTCATGAGTGTCGCCAATAGTTTGCCCGGGGATGATTTTTACAAAAAGCAAAAACTCACGGCGGGCGTCAATTACCTGACCATGCGCGACGGTACGAAGCTCGCCGCATACATTACGTTGCCCGGACCGCCCGAAGACGGGCCTTATCCGACGGTCGTGAATTATTCGGGATACAATCCGGCACAACCTGGGGCTCCGATTGGAGCCTACACATTTTTATGCAATGACTTGCCCATCATTTGCGACGCCCCGAATGATCCGAGCGCGATCATTGCGGGCATCAATGGATATGCGACGGTGGGCGTGAACATGCGCGGGACTGGATGTTCCGGTGGCGCGTATGATTATTTCGAGACGCTCCAAAAGCTCGACGGCTACGACGTCATTGAAATCGTCGCCGCGCAAGATTGGGTCTACAATCATAAAGTGGGTATGACGGGTTTGTCTTACCCGGGGATCACCCAACTGTTCGTCGCTCGAGAACGTCCCCCGGGTTTGGCGGCAATCACGCCGCTCTCCGTGATTGGCGGGACGCACACGACGATGCGTCCCGGAGGCATTTTCAATGATGGTTTTGCCCTCGAGTGGATCAGCGGAGTGCTCGACAAAGCCGCCCCGTATGCTCAAGGCTGGGAACAAGCTCGCGTGGATGCGGGGGATACGATTTGCGAAGAGAATCAGCTCTTGCACAGTCAACGGCAAAACGTCATCGATACGGCGAAGAACACGGCGTATTACACGGACGAGCTGGTCAAACCGTTGGATCCCACCGACTTCGTCAAGGATATCGACGTTCCGGTATTCCTGGCGTCCGCGTTCCAGGACGAACAGACCGGGCCGTATTTCTTCACGCTGCTCGATCAGTTCAAGTCTTCGCCGCTCACCCGTTTTACCATCTATAACGGCATTCATCCCGACGCGTTTGCGCCGCAAGTCATGGTCGAGTGGAAAGCGTTCCTCGATGTCTACGTAGCGCATCAAGTGCCGGTCATCAGCAAACAAGTCCGAGAATTGTCGCCGTACTTGTTCGAGGAAATCTTTCACGTCAAAACAGCTCTGCCTCCCGATAGATTCGACAAATATGCCACGTGGGAAGAGGCGAAAACAGCATTCGAGGCCGAGCAGTCGTTGCGGGTGATCTTCGAAAACGGTGCCGGCGAAGAGCCGGGTTCGCCGACAGGAACCTCGGAATTGCGTTTCGACGCGTGGCCTCCGAAGACGGCTCCCAAGAGGTTTTACTTTCAAAACGACGGGTCGCTTGGTGAAATGGCACCGCCCGAGGCAATGGGCGGGTCGACGTTTGTCCTGGACCCCGACGCCGGACATCGCAGCATCATGGCTCCCAACGCCGACGTGTGGGCGCCGCTTCCCGATTACGATTGGAAACAACCCGCCGCAGGAATGGCAGCCATTTTCGAGTCCGCACCCTTGGCCGCAGATCTGATGACCATCGGCACCGCAAGCGTCGACCTCTGGGTCCGAGCCAATGTCGATGACGCCGATATCGAAGTCAATTTGTCGGAAGTTCGTCCGGACGGACAAGAGATGTACGTGCAGAGTGGTTGGCTTCGAGCGAGTGTGCGCAAGACGGCGGCTACGGCAACGGACCTTTGGCCGGCGTTGACGGTGCGCGAGGCGGATGCCGCGCCGCTCGTTCCTGGAGAATGGACGAGCATGCGCGTGGGCGTGACGGCGTTTGCGCACGTGTTTCGGAAGGATTCGCGTATTCGCATTTCGGTCGATACGCCCGGGGACAGTCGAGCGCGTTGGACGTTCGACCTGAAAAAGTTCTCCGAAACGGCGAAGTATGACGTCGGGCATTCGTCGATGTATCCGTCGAGCCTTCTTTTGCCGGTGATTGAAGGCAAATCCGCAACGACGCCGCTTCCGCCTTGCCCCTCTTTGCGCGGGCAACAATGTCGCACGCACGTGGCCTACACGAATACTCCCGCGGCTCCGTGATCCTGCCGGGCTGACTCTAAAACGACGTCCTTGTCATTTCCTCTAAAAACTTTCTTCATGCGCGTGGGTCGTGTATCGTGCGCGCATGAACCGCATTTCCTTCGAGCGTCATGGGCACGTTGCCCGTATTGGTTTGAGTCGTCCGGAAAAACGCAACGCATTTGATCTGGCCATGTTGCAGCAGCTGGCGCAGGCGTACACCGATTACGAAAACGACGGTGAGCTTTGGTGCGCGCTGGTGTTTGCCCATGGCGATCACTTCACGGGCGGGCTGGATTTGGGCGAAGTCGGACCGGCGGTTGCGTCGGGACAACCGCTGTTTCCCGAGACAAACGTCGATCCCGTGGCGCTTGGTCCGCGGCGTTTGTCCAAACCGGTGGTCATGGCGATCCAAGGATATTGTTTTACCATCGGCATCGAGCTCGCGCTGGCCGCGGATGTGCGTATCGCTGCGGAGGGCGCGAAGTTTGCGCAGCTCGAAGTGAAACGCGGCATCTTTCCGTTTGGCGGGGCGACCATGCGTTTTCCCGCGCAATGCGGCTGGGGCAATGCGATGAAGTGGCTGCTCACGGGCGATACGTTCGATTCGGCGGAAGCATTACGCATGGGGTTGGTCCAGGAAGTGGTTGCTCCGGGCGAACTCTTCACGCGGGCAAACTGGCTCGCGGAACGAATTGCCGCGCAAGCTCCGATTGCCGTGCAAGCAACGCTCGCGTCGTCGCGTCATGCGTACACGGAAGGGCTCGAAGCGGAAAACAAGGAGCTGCTCGGACGAACTCGAGCGCTCATGGCTACGGAAGACGCGGCCGAAGGTATGCGATCGTTTTTGGAACGAAGGGAAGGGGTTTTTCGGGGCAAGTAGCGGGCGCGTTTCGGATATGGTGCGAGAAATCCGAGTTTGTCCGTCCGGATGACTTCCTCAATCATTCTCGATGCGCTCCCAGAACCACGCCTTCATAAGGTCGTAACGTCAAACGTTTGTCGTGGATGCCCAGGGGAGTCGCGTGTGTCGACCCGAGCACCCGCACGCGTGTGTATGGCAAAATGACCGTGCATTCACGGTCGTCGAAATTGAGCAACACGTCGACGGCTTCATCGTCCGTTTGTCGCGTCATGCCCAGCACCTGCGGGGGCAAGGCGTTTTCAGGCCATAACGTCAACGCTCCTGCATGCAACGCCGCGTGTTCTTTGCGCAGTGCGAGGAGCCGTCGATAACAATGCAGGATGGAATTCGGGTCCCGAAGTTGCGCCTCGACGTTCGTTGTGGCGTAATCGGGGTGGATCGGAATCCATGGCCGAGCATCCGCAAGGGTAAATCCGGCGTTTGGCGCGGATGACCATTGCATCGGTGACCGACACGCGTCGCGATTGAGCAGAATGCCTTGGCTGTGCAAAAGCCGCGCGACGAACTCCGGCAGGAAACCATAGATCTTCGCCACCGGATCGAGCGCTCCGGCGAGCGGGACGTCCAGGTCCCGCATGCCGATTTCTTCGCCGTTGTAAATGCACGGAATGCCGCGGGCAAACAATTGGAGCGCCGCGCAGAGTTTTTCCTTTTCGGGATCGTGTTGCAATCGTTCGCCTTTGCGCATGCGATCGTGATTGCCAAAGACCCACGTGGGCATCAAAGGTGCGGGCATATCGCGTTCGAATTCCGCAATGAGCGCCCGCATGCCGCGCGCCGTAAATGGCGTTTGCATCGCTTTGAAGAGAAACACGGCATGCAGGCCGTCATTTCCTTCGACATACTTACGCAAGAGGTGCGGCTTGCCAAACACTTCACCGATGAGAAATCGCGACGGATTCGAGAATTCATCGACTACATTGCGCAGCGTGCGGGCAAATCGAATCGTGTCGGGATGATGAAGCGTGGCGCGGAAGGACTGGAAAAAACCATCCGGATCTTCTTCGCTGGGCAACAGGCGTGGCGAAAATGGATTGTCCGCGAACGAGTCGTCTTTGAACAGGGCATGAAAAATGTCCAAGCGAAATCCATCGAATCCAAAATCGAGCCAATCCCGGACCACGTCGAGCATCGCTTGGCGCACGTCCGGATTCCGATAATTCAAGTCGGGCTGGCACGCTAAAAAGCTGGCCCAATACCATTCTCCGCTCGCTTCATCCCATTGCCATCCGCGCGGACCCAAAATCGAACGCCAATTGTTCGGAGGTTCCTTTCCGTTGGGTTGCCGTCCCGGGCGCCAAATATACCAATCACGTCGAGGGTTCGTCTTGCTGGAACGCGAAGCGCGGAACCACGCATGTTGATCCGACGTGTGATTCATGACCATATCGGCCAAAACGCGCATACCACGTTCATGGGCGGCATCGACGAGGTGTCGGAGGTCAGCCAAGGATCCCTGGTCGGGACAAACTTTGGTGTAATCGGAGATATCGTAACCGGCGTCGACGTGGGGGCTTTGGTAAAACGGGCTCAGCCATAACGTCTCGACCCCGAGGTCGCGGAGGTAATCGAGTTTTTGCAGAATACCGCGCAGGTCCCCGATGCCGTCGCCCGAAGCATCATAAAACGATCGGGGATACACTTGGTACATGGTGGTGGTTTTCCACCAGGGCGGCTGGTTTGTCACGGACATGGCGGCGAACGGTAAACGAACGGGGCAGGTGAGTCAAGCTCATCGAAGGCGACGTGATTGCGTGGGAAAATGTCACCCTCGTTCGCGATCCGTTTGCCCTTCAGGTCGACGCGCTCGATTTACATCTTCTTGCCGCGCGAAGCGGGCTTCTTCTTCTTCGGTTTGTCCGTTGCGTTGGGCAAGTTTTTTTGGACCTTCCGCGCTTTCGTCTTGACCGACCCGATATCGCTTTGGGCGTGTTCGTTGATCAACGCGACGATCTGCGGCAAGAGCTCGGGAATGCCCGTGAATGCGCCCATGGCTTCGACGATGAATCCAATTCGATTGCCCGGGAATTTCTCGGTGGATTGCAGGAGCGCTTTGCCGATGCGCGGCGCGAGCTTCGGATATCGGCCGGCGATTTTCACCAGCGCTCGGACACAGTGCAGCTGCAAGACGATGCTCTTGTCGCGGAGGTAGCCGATCAATGTGTCGACATTCTGCGGAATCAATTCCTTTTCATCGACGACCGCCAGATTGCCCAACGTGCACGCCGCTTCCCAGCGCAAAATGGGTTCCTTGGCGCTCAGGTTTTTCTGGAACAACGCGATGTGGTCGGCGAAGAGCGCCGGATGAGCCTCCGACACGAGTGAGCACAATTCGGAACAACCACTCTGGACTTTGCGATTGTCCGAGCCCAATCCGGCAAGCAGAGCATCGACATAGTGGGCGGGAGCTTTGGCGATGTGCTCGGAAAAGAGGTCTTTGGGGCGCGTGCCATCTTCCCATTTGCCATCGAGAATTTCGAGAATGTCGACGCGTTTCATGCGGGCCTCGGCGTATCGCTGGATGCGCTGTTTGGACTGAACGACCGGCATCGTTACGCATCACGGCGCCCAAGGCAAACGATATTTGCATCCGAGCGGGGCGGGCGCGTTGTTTGAAGGTCGATCGCGACCGCCCCGGCGTCGGTTCAGGGCCCGAAGTCGAGCATCACGGCAGGCATTGGTGAGGCACCACGAGCATCACATCGCTCGCTGCCGCGAGAAAATCAATGCGCCCGTCGGCATTCAAGTCAGCCGGCGCGATTCTCGACAAACCGCGGTGCATGATGTAATCCACCGGCGAAGCCAGGGTACCATCTCCATTGCTACGAAAAACCGCCAGCGTCGTGGCACTTGCATTGGCAGCCACGAGGTCGAAATGGCCGTTGCCATCCACATCGACAGCTTCGATGTCCGAGTAATACGTAGCGACGTTCAGGTTTGTCGGGAGGTTCAATTGCCCCGTACCGTCGTTCATGAAGACCTGAATCCATGATGGTTGTCCGCCGGAGAGCGAAACGATGTCGGGTCGATGATCGCCATTGAGGTCGGCAGGGACGAGGTTCGTTGTGGCCATTGATTTGGGCTGTTTCATGCCGGTTGCGAAGGTACCATTGCCCAGGTTGAGGAGAATCGTCAGCGTACCGTCGTCGGCGACCACCAGGTCGAGTTTGCCGTCGGCGTTCATGTCGGCCATTTCGAGCGACTGCAATGTCGCAAATGGCCCCAGATCGACCGGAGCACCAAAGTGTCCCGTGCCGTCATTGCGAAACACGCTGACTTTTTGCTTGTTGTTGTCGATGGCTGCGATATCCACGAATGAATCGCCATCCAAGTCTCCGAGCGCGTAGGCGACATGGTAATTTCCCAAGGTATAATCGATTTTCGGCCCGAAGGTTCCGTTACCGGCATTGAGCATGACGCTCAAAATGCCCATCGTGCTGCTTCCCACCACCAGGTCCGGGCGTCCATCCCCGGTGAGATCTCGCGCCATGATTCGTTTCGGCCCGTTTACGGCCGGTAACAGCGTCGCCGCACCGAAAACAGCATTGCCTTGATTCAAGGAAATGCCCACCTTGTTTTGGGAGCTATCCGCGGTGACGGCGTCCACGAGTCCATCCCCATTGACATCGGCTGCAGCCACGTCCGTCACATACTTCCCAATCGTATAGGATTGCAATTGATTCGCGAAGCTCGTTCCCGAACCAAAGAGGAACGATATTCCCGACGCGCGGTAACTCGATGTTGCAAGATCCAACTTGCCATCGCCGTTGAAATCGGCCGAAGTGAGTCCGTACGCTATTGCCGCAATGGGATAATCGACGCGATTGAAGAAACTCGCCGCCCCATTGTTCGGCAAGATGCTCACGACCCCACCATCATTGCTCAGCACCGCCAAATCGAGCCAACCATCACCATTGACGTCGAGCGATTGAATTCCTTGTGGATTGGTGCCCGTTGGATATTGCGTGTACGGTTTGAACGTACCATCGCCGTTGTTCAAGAGCACGCTCGCGGCGGAGCTGAATTGATTCGAAGTCGCCAAATCGAGGCTTCCATCGCCATTCAAGTCCGCAGCGACGATGCCGTTGCCCGTCGACGCCGTTTGATACGCAACGCCCGTGGCGAACGTGCCATTACCATTGTTCAGGTATACGCGGGCGGTACCGCCGCTATAAGTCGCCACGGCAATGTCTTGCTTCCCATCGCCATTCAAATCGCCTGTCGTCACGGCGGCCGGGGTTGAGCCGGCTGGGTATGCGGTGGGCGCTTGGAATGAGCCGTTGCCCATGCTCATATACACATTGATGGTGTCCTGAACCCCATTCTGCGAGACGACGATCAGGTCCGCAAATGTGTCTCCGTTCAATTGAGCGGAGGCCAATGCGCCGGCGCCGGTGAGCATGATCGTGTTGGTCAAGGAAAACCCGTTGGGGCCTTGATTCAACAAGACGAAGGCTTTGTTGAATTGGTAGCTCGAAGCCGCAATATCGGGTTTGCCGTCGCCATTGAAGTCACCCGTCGTGACTTTTGTCGCTAGTTCGCCCATTAAATAGGACGTTCCCGCACTGAAGCGACCATCGCCGGAATTGTAGAAAACGCTGATTCCACGCTTGTTTTGCGTGTCGTAATGCCCCGCGACCAAATCGACGTCCCCGTCGCCGTCGAAATCCGCATGCGCCAAGACCTCGGGATTTACAGGTGTTGGCAAGATGGGCCGTCCGGGGAATCCGGATTGCGTCGAGCATGTTGCCAAGCAGCTGCCATCGACGCAATTGAGCCCCGAAGCACACATCATGGCATTGCCGGCTTGGCAAACCCCCGCAAGACACATATCCGATAACGTGCAAGCATTGCCGTCCACGCAGCTCGTTCCATCGGCTTTGGCCGCGGATTGCGGGACGCCGGCGACACAAGTCTCCGTCGTGCATGAATTGCCATCCTCCGCAATATCCAAATCGTCGAGTTGGATGGTCGTCATTCCTTGACCATTGCAGACACTTTTCTTGCAATCACCCGCGGTTTGTTGTGACAACAGCGTTCCCGCCGGGGCAAATGTGAATCCACACATACCCGCCGTGCACGTTTTCTGTTGGCATTCGGATTCTTGTCCCGGACAATCGAAGGGCGTGATGCAACCGACGCATTGACCGGTGGCATCGCAAATGAGGCCATTGCCGCAACCGGTCCCTGCCGGTAAAGGTTTGAAGCTCGGAACTCCGGCATCGCAAGCCCCAATTTCACAAGGGTTTTGTGAAGTCGGCGGGTCGAAGTTGTAGTTCTTGACAAACTCGTTTCCTTGGCCGTCGCAGGAGGTCTTCTTGCAGTCGCCCATGGTTTGAACCAGCGCATCCTCGCCAGCGGCGACGAATTCCGGTTGGCATTTGCCGGCGATGCAAAACGGTATCGTACAGGCGGTATTGACCGCAGGGCAATCCGTGGCGGTCATGCATTCGACGCATGCGCCCAGATCATTGCAGACGTTGCCGCTTGCCGAACACTTGCTCCCCGACGGTAATGGTGTATGCGTTGCCGAACCGTTCGTACAAGCATCGGTCGTGCAAGGATTACCATCATCAATGGTGCCGCAGTCTTGGCCGCCGGTTCCGCCATTGCCCATACCGCCGACTCCACCGACTCCACCGTCTCCGCCATTTCCGGTCCCCGGCGGTGGTTGAGGTTCGGCGCAGCCTATACCGAGACAAACCAATGCCGCGAGGGTTGGGGAGAGAGACAAACCGCGACCATGAAAACGCTTTATTCCTTGCATACTTCCTCGAGTGTCAAGCTAACGGACCTGCATTGGGTAAGAATCGGGCAGGCGTCGGCGGGCCGTTAGCACGCGACGTGCCACCCTGAATCGCCGAGCGTTCCCCGGGCTCATCGGTGCTTGCTTCTCTGTGTCGGTGGTTGTCCTGTAATCGTTTGGATACAAGAGCTTATGAACGCAGCCGAGCTTCGCGGCTTCGGATGGATTCATTCGGGCGCGTGGTCTTGCGCTGTCGAGAAAGAGCCGGCAAACCCACCGGCCCTGCGGACCAGCAAAATCTACTGGCACTTGCAAGTCGACTTGATGTACGTTCCTGTCGTTGTCTACCAGTGAAGGGATCCGAGCGTGCGCGTAGCGTTTTTCTTGGCCACATTGCTTATTTTCACGAGCGGATGTGTTTTCATGGACCTCGACGTCGTTCCGCCTTCGATGTCTCCCGTGATGGTGTCGAACATGGGCCGGGGTCGCGAAATCATCTTGGATATGCCATTCATGGACCAGCGTCCGCATCCGGAACGGTGCGGAATGCAAAAAAATGGCTACAACATGGATACGGCGGACGTCCATTGCGTTTTGCCGCCACGGCAATGGATGGCCGAGGCTCTCGCGCAGGGCCTCATTCGGGCAGGATTTCGAGTGCAACGGCCGAGTCAAAACATGAATCCATCCGCCTTGATCATTCAAGGAACGGTGTTGCAGTTTTTTGTGGAACCGACGATGGGAGGTTTTACGGTCGAGCCGGAAGCCGACATTTCGGTGCGGCTGGTAGCTCGGTCCGCGTCGGGATTACACGCGGAACGAGTTTTCTACGTGAAGGGTATTGAAACGTCGGTTTTGGCGACGGAGGAGAATTTTCAACAAGCGACGACGACGGCGACACGCGACATTACGTATGAAATGGTGCACGCCATTGCGACGCTCATGGATCGATATCCTCAATTGGGGACTCCCGTGGCGTTGGAGGCATCGCGATGAAGCTGTTTTCCGCCTGCTTTTTCTTTGCTTGCATGCTGACGGGTTGTGGTCGTCACGTGGTCGTCGACCCCGAAAGTGTGGCGTCTAAAAACCAACGCGAGTGGACCGTGTATGCAGAACCTCGAGCCATGCCTATGAATGCCTCGAGTGCACCGGCGCCGAATGGTGCCGCGGGTGTACCTCCGCCATCGGCGCCACCGCAGTGACGTAAACGCCTACGGACACGCGCCGCCGCACGCGTGCGCTCGGCGAAGGCAAGCGAAGAGCGGGGGAAAGGTGCCAGGCACTTTGGTAACTGCTTCGGCCCATGGCGAAAACGCATCCGGTCCGCTTTCAGCGCTTATCTCGCGCGGCGAAAACGCATCCATTCCGCGTCGAACGCTCGTTGCTCCCGGGGAAAATACAATGGCTTTGCATGGAGCGTTCAATGCTCTGGGGGAAAATACAA
>CAYSYX010000123.1:15459-20914 GCA_964435055.1 uncultured Polyangium sp.
GCATGGAGCGTTCAATGCTCTGGGGGAAAATACAATGGCTTTGCATGGAGCGTTCAATGCTCTGGGGGAAAATACAATGGCTTTGCATGGAGCGTTCGTTGCTCTGTGGGAAAATACAATGGCTTTGTTCCGAGTGGGTTTTCCCCGCAGGCGACCACCATCGGCTTCATCTCCCGGGCTTCTTCCCCACCGTCATACCGGGACGGATCACATTTTCTTGACAGTTCGCGTGATGCCATGGTAACGTGCGCCGCATTGGAGGTCGTATGGCCAGCTTGGAAAAAGTTCCCCGTGCAGAGAAAAAGCGTGTCGCCGCCGAGATCCACGACAACCTCGTGGCGCGAGCGACAAGTGGTCCTGCCGACGCGCTTCTCGATCCATTCATTGCGAAAACGGCGAAAGTGCGTGATGCCCTCGGCGCGCAGCTCGACGACAAAAGCGCCGCGCTTGCCGAAAAAGCCGCATTGCTTGCCGCCAATGATTTGGACGACGACGAAGTCGATCGGTGGTATCGGCATATCTATCAGTATCTCGAAGTGGAGCAATTGCGTCGTCATGGCCCGGACGAGGCGGGAGTCGAGGCGTTATTAAAAACGGCATATTCGGCCGGCCTGTCGCATGTGAACGATCGCATCCCGGATCAGAATGAAGAGGTGCGAAAAACCATTACGGCGTTTCGTAATCCCGAAGTGGCCGGAACGCTTGCGGTGATAGCTTTTCCGCAGGTGTGGCTCGATTTGCTCGATGCGGCGGTTCAGAAGAGCGCGCAGTCCTTTGCGGCGTATGAAGCGGCGAGGGGCGATGCATCGACGGCGGTGGCCATGGGTCGCGACGCCGAGGACGATTGGGTCGAGTGGGCACGAGCGTTGACGCATGCAAATGCATTACGTTCCTCGGGCGCGGATATCGACGTGGCGGAAGAGGGTAAGCGGATCCTGGCGCCATTGACGAATGCGGTACGGCATTTGCGCACGCAGGCAAAGGCGCGGGCGGCGAAGAAGAATCCCGCTACTCCGTAACGAATCGTCGTTCGCCCGGACGAATTTTCTTTCCTTTCCAAACCATTCATGTCTATATCGCCCGCGCATGAACGCGGATGATGTGGCGCTGTTTGCCCCCGACCCTGACGAAGACCTCGATTTGGCGCAGGAAACGCGCGTCGACGTCCTGGTGCTCACGGCCCTGAAGGACGAACTCGAAGGCTTGATCGGGTTGGGACAAACCTGGTCCAAGGCCCTCGATGCTCGCGGTTTTCCATATCATCGGTGCACGTTGTCGAGCGGTTTGCGTATCGCGGCGGCATGGATTGGCGAGATGGGACAATCGGCGGCGATATCACGCGGCAAGGATCTCGTCCGCGAGCTTTCGCCGGAATGCTTGGCCATGTGCGGCATTTGTGCCGGGGATCCCGAGCAAGTTTCGCTAGGGGATTTGATCGTTGCCGATAAGTTGTGGCCGTATGACCAAGGAAAGCAGGTTGAAAACAAGTTTTATCATTCCATGAAATTGTTTCGCGTCGAGCGAACCTGGGGCATGAATGCCGCGTATGCAAAGGATTGGTTGGACATGGCAGATTTGGCTGCGGGGCGGCCTCCTTCCAAAGAAACGCAAACGCGGTGGCTCTTGCATGCGCTGCATGACCATCAATTCGACCATGGTGCGGCGCCGACGGATCATGCGGAACGTAAAACGCGCTGTCCGGCGTTTGCCGATATCGTCAAAGCAGCGCTCGCCGATAAACTCATCGTTCGCGAAGGCCGAGCATTGCGGCTGACGGATGCGGGAAAAGACCGCGTCGATGAAGATGCCGTGTTGTACGCCGATGTCGTTCCCTCGGAAAAAACGCATGCAATTCATATCGGGGCGATGGCGACGGGTTCGGCCGTGGTCAAGGACGAAGGCATTTTCCCTCGATTGCGAGTGGCTGTTCGGGAGACGATGGCGCTCGATATGGAAGGCGCGGCGATTGCGCAATTGGCCGACGAGGAGCAGAAGAAGTTTCTTGTGGTCAAAGCGGTGCAAGATTATGCGAATCGGCAAAAGGACGATACGTATCGAGCCTTCGGTTGCCGTGCTTCGGCAAAGTTTCTGCTGGCATTTTTGGAAAAACACGTGGAGCCCCGGCGGGAGCCCGAGGTGCCGCGTCGGACGCGCTTCGATGGGCATGAGCGTGAATGGGGCCGGGAGCGTGATCGCGAAAATGCGTTCGTTCGGCGTGTCGAACAAGCCGCGGCGTTGCGCCATCTGAATGCGAAGATACAACGGCTTCGTATTGCGCACCCCTTTGCCAGCCTGTGGGAGTTGGAAATGGGCGACGGCGTCATTTCTGAAATCCAGCTTGTTGTCGCCCTCGACGCGCCAATCACCATGGATCTCGTCGTTTGGTTTGCCACGGGCGCGGAAAAACCGTTCCGACTTCGATTTCCGTTGTTGCGTTCAACGATTGTGCATCAAGGTGAGCGAGCGCCGGAATCGTTACGCATCGAGGCGTTTCGTAAAGGCATTACGTTGGAAAACTTCCACGCTTACCAGGGGCTTTTTGACATGAAACCTTATCTGGAATGGCAAACCAATCGGCTCCTGCAAGCAGAACAATACCCTTCGCATTTGTATGTCGACGCGCCGGCGAAGTACCAAGTTCAGGGGAATCTCGATTGGACCAAGGTCGATAACGCGCTCCGGCATCTTTGGGATTTGTTGGATGCTCCGGGGCAAAAGCGATTTGCCTTGATCATTGGCGATTTTGGCGCGGGCAAAACGTTTCTCCTACGAGAACTCGCCCGCCGGATGTATCAAGAAAACCATGCTGTTTGGCCGGTGCTTCTTGAAATGCGGTGGCTCGAAAAACGCCACCGATTGTCCGAATTGCTCGGAGCGCATTTCGCCAAGGCCGATGTGATTGGATACAACTTTCGCGCCTTTCAATACATGCTCGAACAAGGGCGTATTGCGCTTCTATTCGACGGCTTTGACGAATTGGCCGATCGCGTCACGTACGACACGGTGACCGAGCATTTTGATACCGTCCTTTCCGCGGCCTACGGCGAGCAAGCCAAAGTCATCCTATCGAGCCGCCGGCAGCATTTCTTGAGCGAATCGCAAGTCATGGTGGGGTTGGCCGAGAAGGCCCAACGGACGTCCGGTTTTCGGCTGATTCTATTGGAGGAATTCAAGGAGGCGCAAATTCGGCGCTATTTGCTCAATGCATTGGGCGATGAACAGGCCGCTGCGGATCGGTACAAGCTCATCGACGAAGTCAAAGACCTGCTTGGTTTGTCGCATAATCCGCGGATGCTCGGCTTCATTGCGCAGATTCCGGAGCGTGACCTGCGGCAAGCAAAAACGCAGAAACAGGGTGAATTGACATCGGCGGATTTGTATCGCGTGCTGATCAAGAATTGGCTCGATTATGAATACAAGCGCCTCAAGGGATTCGTGACGGCGAAGAAGAGCATGACGCGCGAAACGCTGGATAAAGGCGTGCGCGCGTTGGCGCTGGCCATGTGGCAGAACAAGCAGAAAACGTGTCAAGTCGAGGACATTCGGCGTGAATTGTCCCAGGCGATCGTGGCGCCGGATGAGGCGGCCCTTGAACCTGATTGGTTGACCCATTCGTTCGGATCGGGCTCATTGCTCGTGCGCGATCGGCTGGACGAAACGGAGGGGGGTTTTTCTTTTGTGCATCGATCGGTCTTGGAATGGCTCGTGGCGCGCGTGGCGGCGGACCAGCTCTCGAACGAGCAGGAGCCCGCGTGTTTGGCGGCCGATGAAATGACCCCGCTGATGGCCGATTTTTTTTGCCATTCGGTCGATGAACGAAAAAAGGTTGTAGCGTGGGCGCGCGGCACCGTTTCCGAGCATGATGACGGCGCGCTTCGAAGGAATGCCATGTTGGTCTTGCAACGGCTTAACGAGAGCCAGCACGATATGGTGTTGGCTGGCGAAGATCTTCGCGGAAAGGACTTTACGGGTATCGATTGGCGCCGGGCTGATTTACGAGGGACGAACCTGGAAGGAGCGACGTTGATCGGGGCGGATCTTTCCGGCGCTAATTTGGAAGGCGCGCGGCTGTATCGCGCGAATCTGACAAATGCGAAATTGGTCGGTGCGCATTTGGCGAAAGCCGATCTCCGCATTGCGCGTTTGTTGAAAGCGGACTTGACGGGGGTGCAGGGTATTGACTCAGCGGAGTTGTTTCGGACGAACTTTGCGGGGGCGAAACTTCCAAAGGGGTTTGACCCGGCGAAGGTGGATCTATACGGCGTTGGAGTAGTTCCGCGTCAACCTGATGCAGCATTTGCCGCTGTGGCAATTTCCTGCAATACCGTCGCCTGGCATGGCTCAGGGGAATTGCTTGCGGCCGGTTTCGCCGATGGAACCGTGCGGATTTTCGATGCGTTCACGGGCGAACTGTTGCGCGTATTGGCCCGACATGCAAACTCCGTCCATTGCGTCGCCTTCAGCCCCGACGGAAAGATGCTCGCCTCCGGCTCGTCTGACACCACGCTGCTCCTGTGGGACACCTCCTCCGGACGCGAGCTACGCGCACTCAAGGGACATGAAAACTGGGTTTTGAGTGTCGCCTTCAGCCCCGACGGTAAGACGCTCGCCTCCGGCTCCTCTGACAACACGCTGCGCCTATGGGACCGAGCCTCCGGACGTACACTACGCACCCTCGAAGGGCATTCATACTCGGTGCGAAGCGTGGCGTTCAGCCCCGACGGAAACACCATCGCATCAGGCTCTCATGACAGCACCGTGCGCCTATGGGACCAAGCCTCGGGACGTGCACTGCGCACCCTCCAAGGACATACAAACTCGGTTTCTTCCGTCGCGTTCAGCCCTAACGGAAACACGATCGCCTCAGGCTCTTGGGACAACACCGTACGCCTGTGGGACCAATCCTCAGGGCGCACGCAGCGCACACTCCAAGGACATTCAAACTCGGTTCGGAGCTTCGCCTTCAGCCCCAACGGAAGCACCATCGCGTCGGGCTCGGATGACAACACCGTGCGCCTGTGGGACGACGCGTCAGGACGTACACTACGCACCCTCCAGGCTCATTCACGCTTGGTCAGGAGCGTCGCCTTCTGCCCTGACGGAAACACCGTCGCCTCAGCGTCGGATGACAACGCCGTGCACCTTTGGGACGCCGCTTCAGGGCGGAAACAACGCACACTCCAAGGCCATTCACACCGGGTTGGGAGCGTCGCCTTCAGCCCCGACGGAAAGACCATCGCGTCCGGCTCGCCTGACGAGACCGTACGCTTGTGGGACGCCGCTTCAGGACGTAAACGACGCACGCTCCAAGGCCATTCAGACTCGGTATTGAGCGTAGCGTTCAGCCCCGACGGACACACCGTCGCCTCCGGCTCGGCTGACAACACCGAACGTCTGAGCGAAGCCTCCTCAGGACGCCAACGACGCTTGCAAAAAAGCCATTCAGACTCGGTAT
>CAYSYX010000124.1:0-993 GCA_964435055.1 uncultured Polyangium sp.
GGCAGGGCCCCAGGGAGAGGTACCGACACAATCACAATTCCAGCGAAAGCAAGTGTCGGCTCTACTCTTTGCAATGGGATAAATGCACTGCTACGCAATCCTAGAACACGATCTACAAGAGGATATGAGCTACGCAAATCCGTCCACATGTCGCTTACGAGAAGCCCATCGTTGTGGTCCTGCATTCCGTAGGCAAAACTCGTAAAAACCGCATCGCCGGTCATAAGCTGTGGCTCACGGCGCGTTACACAATCTAAAACAAAAGCTTCTCGCAAAAGTGACGAGTGATGTGCTTCCCATCGAATCGACCGACGATCGGGTTCAAGCCGACAAACACTACACGAAAGGAGTTTCTTAACCGATTCCTGCATTAGCTGGACATTCCCTCCGTCCATTGCTTGTTTAAATTTGTTTATGATGGCTCGCAGGTCATTGATGATTTGTTTGGCGACTGAAGTACGTGTTTGGCTGCGTGGCGGTGTTTCTTCCCATGCAACAACCGCCGCGGTTGCATGCTCAACCCATTTTTGAAGTTCATCCACGTACCACGGTCTAGCGAGCCAGTGTATTGCAATACTTTTGTCTTCGACGACAAGAGCCTTAACATCTTTCGTCATGCCGCTTATCAACGAATCCCATCGAGATGGTTCACGGGGGAACTGCGCCATGTCTGGGTAATCCTACCTCAGCGTCTAGCGTTTGTGAAGACCGTTTTACCCTTGTGCACCTTCACGGCTGTTTCATCCACATATGTGCGGAACTGCTTTTCGCTGTTCAATTTCACATATGTGAACACTGCGGTTTCTCGGCCCACATATGTGAACCAACCCATTTCACATATGTGCAGGATGGGTTTGGCGCAGCGACCCACATATGTGAACATTGGTTTTTCTCGGCCCACATATGTGCATCCGACCCATTCACATATGTGCGGGACAGGTTTGGCGCAGCGACCCACATATGTGAACATTGGTTTTTCTCGGCCCACATATG
>CAYSYX010000124.1:1093-20845 GCA_964435055.1 uncultured Polyangium sp.
TGACAAAATCGTTGGATCCGCCTAATTTTAGGTTTGATTTCGACAAATTATTCCGTATTTTTTCCCTTGCGCATCAATGCAACGGGTACGTTGGACAAAGATGCGCCCACCGCTTCAGATGACTCCTAACCCCGCGAGGTTGTCGATGCATCACTCAATAATTGAGGAACTGTGCGCCAGAACCCGCACCGTGCTGTGCGCTCGTTCCGGCTGTCGCGTCATGTTCTGCCGAAAAAGCGTTTCAACGTCAGCAAAATTCAAGATGGGAGGATTTGAAGATGACTGAAAAAAATAAGTGGTATGAGGAGCCTGGAGAAGTGGGCCTGATGCTGCTCGTGGTCTTAATCACGCTCTTCAGTTTGGGCACAACGGTTCTCGGCCTCGAGCAAATCATCCCACCGGAAAAGGTACCCCACGTAGCGAAACTTACTGGCATTGCCATGCAAGTTACGATCTTTCTCCTCGTGAGTGGTTTCGCCATGAGGAATACTCCAGTCCGGAAATGGGTCGTGGTACTCGTGTTTTGGGTTGTGTGCGCATATACGAGCTTCTACGGAAACTTCGTTGCGCTCGGCGGCAATGCAAAGCAAGCCAAAGCAGATGACGAAGCGCGGGCTGCACATGCGGATTTCTTGGCGGCGGTCGTTGCGCCACTGCAGCAGGAACTGAAGCAGCACGATGCCGAGGCCAGCAGGCTTGATGCTGCTGCAAAAGCAGAACGCCTTGAGGGTCGGTTTACGGATCGGCCTGGTCTTGGACCGAAATCACGAGAGCTCGCCAGCCAAGCAGAAAATCATAGAAAAGAAAAGGCTCGGTTGGTGTTTGTCGTGGAACAGATGAACGAAATGCTCAAAGTGGACTTGTCGGGCATGACTGCTCAGCAAATCTATAACATTGATTTGCGCGTCTGGTCGACCCTTCCTGCCGAACTTCGAGTCGGGAAGCAAATGCCCGATCGCAGTCGGTTTGTCGATCCGACAGTGGCAAACCCTCTGCTGATGCCTGTTCACGCATTGAAAGAAGGGGATATCAATGCGATTGTTTCTGCCGTATTCGCCGCTATCGTTGACGGCGCGTTGCTCATCCTTGGGTCAGCGACGCGCGGTCGGCGTCGGAGTATGTTCGATAGCATGGGTGCGATTGTGGGATACTTCATTGGCGGCGTGAAAAATCTCCGCGCAATCGTCAAAGACGCGCTTGCTCGTCCAGGTGCGATCGAAGATCGGCCTTCTCCTCAGGATGAAAGGGAACTCGAAGGATCAATCGTATACGTCGAACTTCTTGCCTCGAATGAACACCCTGCCTCGAAGCTCATTGAGGAATTTCGGCAACACATCGACCCATTTACGGGTAAATTCGATGCCTCAACTTACGAAAGCCTGGGCCCCCTTTACCGAGTTGCCTCGCGCGAACTTTCGGATCGTTTCCGAGCACCGCGTGTTGGTTGGATGGGAATCCATGAAGAACTTAGCGGCGAGCGGCAAAAGAAGGATACGTTTGCGGTTGAACCGATGCGTTATTGGCGGATGGCAATATGGTTGTCTGACACCATTGCAATGTTCCGCACGGAAGAAGCCGAGAAAGCCGAGGAACGTGCTGGTCAAGAAGCCTCACGAACATATCGTGTTCGTGTTGGTATCCCTGTTCCGTAATAGCTTAATCCTCTCGTCTCCTCGTCCCCAGAGCCCGTTTCCTCCCTCGAGCCGCCAGCGCGACATCTGCCTTCGTCGCGTCTGGTGGCTCTGCCGTTTGTGGCTCGACCGCTCGAATTTGCTCGTCCCTCGACTCCGCCACCGCGAGCGCCCCCGTCACCTTCCTCCGCAACAGCTCGAGCTCGGCCTTGTGCCGCCGAAACAACGCCGCAATGGTCTCGTGATCGCCTAATGAGACCCCGACGATCGCCGATTCCTTAATTCGAAGGAATCTCGCGGTTTCGTTCGTCCCGGCCTCCGCGGCAATCGCGGCAGCATGGCCCAACAAATTCGCTGCAATCGTTCGGTCATCGGGAGGCGCATAAGAATTTCAACCGTGCGATTTCGCTGTTGACGCGATACATCGACACCGCATTGCGTCATCCGCGAAACCTCGTTGTCTCACCTATATTCAGCTCGCATGTCTCTTTGCTGCGCTGTCGTCGACGGGTGGCTTCATCGAGTTTCCTTGACGTGCGGAAAGACCGATGCATCGGAACGCACGTACGTGCGCAAAAGCACGCAAAATGCTTCGCCCGCAACGCATCTTCGGAAACGGCAACAAAAGCTACCAGAGCGGCGCTCTGTTGCGTTGCGGAGGTCCCCGTTGCGCCGCTGTACGACGTGCCGAGGTACGTCCAAATTGCCTACCTCAAAGAGATCGGCAGTTGGCTCCCGCCGCCGCAAGCGGTGCGCACGCGAAGCAGAACGTCACACTGCTCGACGGCAGTGACGAGCACGCAGAGCACGACCGTCGTGTCGATCGTGCTGTACTCGATTTAGTTTGAGTTCACATAATTTGTACGCAAACGATTTCACGTGCTTCAGGCTTGTCGCCGATGACTCACTCATCGAAGCCACGCACCTGACTCCAAGTGCCGCACGTTTGACCGCAGTCTGTCTTGAGTGCTCGACGTCCGCACCATCGTGATCGAGAAATTCTCTGTGCGTTCACTCGAGCAACATGCGCACCGTACAGAAGCAGCGCGCAGTCGTTCCAACGCAGGAGCGCCCGCGCTCGTGCACAGCGATACGAACAGCGATGTAGCGAGCGCGAGCGCAACAACTCCTCCTAGCACGTCACGACAAACCATCGTCATGACAAACTCTGATGTTGTGACGACACGACGCTCATCACTCACGCGAGTTGAGCTTGCGTTCGATGTTGTCGGTTCGAGCGGTACTGACGCGACGTTCTGCTCTCGACGTCGCGTCAACTCACGCTTCACAACGTGATCACTTGCTGCGTTTGGCCGGACACTCCCCTGCCAGCAGACGTCCGATGATGCCGTGCACGCTGCGCGCACCCTCGAAGTCGCCGGCTTGCACGAGCTGCGAAAGTTCAGTTACGAAGTGCATGATGATGCGCGGATCGACTGGTTCTCCGCTCTTCGTCGTGCCGTGGGCACCGTCACGTTCCGTCGAGACCGCGGTTGTCCCACGGATTGTCCCAGGGTTGTCCCAAGCCCTTCCGAGGGGGTTCGACGGGCTCCCACCCGATCGAAAATCCGGCCGATTTCGAGCTATTTCGGGCTCGCTCGCGCCCGTCTTTCGTTCTCTTAATCCATTGGCTGAAGGTTCAAGTCCTTCATGGCCCACCCAGGTTCCTCGAATCATCCGTTCACCCGTTGGGTTCTCGTCCAAGCGACAAACCAACGGGTTTTTCGTTTTGTACCGCTCGACGAGCGCGGAGAACGAATCGGCGAAGTCGTCCGAATCGCCTGCAGGGTTCTTTGCGCCAAACCCTTCTGAGGTCAGGTCGGCACTGCTTCCAAGATGCTGTAGCCCGAAGCGGTCGGTACGACGCGGCGCACGGCGAACCCGGCTTTTCGCAAGAGCTCTCGATATTCGAGTTCGGTGCGTTCTCGCCCCCCGGTCAATACCAACATGCCGATATCGGATATTTTTGCCAATGAATGCTCGTTCGTGGGACCGACGAGCATTTCGACGATGAGCAATTTCCCTCGGCCCTGCATGGCGACTCGGCATTTTTCGAGAATTCGTAAAGAATCGGCGTCATTCCAATCGTGCAAAATCCACTTGAGCACATACGCGTCGTAACCTGCGGGGACCTCTTTGAAGAAATCGCCTTGGATCATCGTCACGCGCGAATGCACGTCTTCACTTGACAACAAACCGACCTGCGCGGCTCGTTCGATCACCTGCGGTAAATCGAATAAAACACCGCGTGAATGAGGGTTTTTCCGAAGAATCGCCGCCAGAAGTCCGCCTTCTCCGCCGCCCACATCCACAATGGTTTGGACGGACGAAAAATCATAAGCAGCCGTAATCGTCGGAACGGCCATCGCCGACATGCTCGTCACGGCGCCATCGAAAATACGGCGATATTCGGGAATGCTGTCGTACCAGTCGAAGAACGACAAACCATGCACATTTTCGTGATGGGTTTTTCCTGTCTTCATCGACTCCATCACGCCCGCCCATGCCGTATATACCCAATCTGCGCCCACGTATTGCGCCGTGGCCAACATGGAACCCGGCACATCGGACCGCAAGCAATCCGAAAGCCGTGTATGCGCAAAAATCCGCCGTTCTTTTTCCTTGAAAAACCCGACGCTCGCCAACGTGCGCATGACGCGATACAGCGCTTCGCCGTCCACTTCGGTTTCACGCGCCAGATCATCAATGTTCCGCGGCCCATCACGAAGCAGATCTGCAATTTTTAGTTCTGCCGCAACATACAAACAGCGCGCGATGACGACATCGAGCACCGTATGTTCGAGCACGACGGCTTGGGGCATCGAAAGGCGATTTTTCAGCCGCTCGAGGCTGTTGATCAGCCGCTCCAAACCACGGACGACAAACGCCGGAGGAATCCACGGATCCGCAGGCTTTTGGGGCTTCACAGCGTTCTCCGTTTTCTGTTATCCATTAGGTGAACGGACACACGAAAGGGTATTCGAACACGCCCGGACGCCCTGGGTACTACCAGGTGATACAGGGATCGGAGGCGCATGTAAATATGAGCTTTTCGCAGTCGACATCGCCCGGATTGCTCCCGATTCCCGGCTATCGGCCGTTGCCGTTCTTCGGCGGTCGCCTCGATGCATTGCGGTTTTTCTCCGACCCGATCGGACATCTGGTCCGTCTCGAGCGTGAATTCGGACCGGTGGCTTCGTTTGCCGCCGGAAGTTCGTCGTTCGTTTGCGTCTTTGGTGCGGAAAACAATCGCGTTGTGTTGTCGGACCCGGCGACGTTCAATCATTACCTTGCATTGCCTTTTCGAATCCCCCGAAATTCTCCGGCTTCACGCATATTCGACAATATCCTGGCCATGAATGGCGAACGGCACAAACGTTATCGCCGCGTCCTGATGCCCGTGGTCAACAAAACCGCCGTTTCCGCTCATGCGCCCGCGGTCGTGCGCATGACCCGTGATTTTTTGCGTCGCTGGAAAGCCGACAAACCTCTGCCCATCGTCCTGGAAATGGGCGAATTGATCATGCGCGTGTCGACGCATTGCTTGTTCGGCGTGGAGCCGACGACGCAAACGACGCCCATCGGCCCGCTCAGCCTGCGATTGTTGGGACTTTTGTCCTCACCTTGGACCATTGTTTTTCCCGTCAATTTACGAGGTACACATTATGCGGGGTTTTTGGAGACGACGGAACGGATCGAAGCTGTCTTGCGAAAACTCATTCAAGAAAAGCAAAATGCCGCGGGCGCGGATGTGTTGTCGTGCCTCATCGAGTTTCGCGACGACGATGGCAGCAAGCTCGACGATCACGAAATCATTGCTTTATCGACATCGATGCTGTTCGGTGGACAGGACGCCCTGACGAATACATTGACGTGGGCCTTGGTTTTACTCTCCCAACACGCCGGGGTTCTCGACCGATTGCAGGCCGAAATCGATGACGTCCTTCGCGGCGAAGAACCGACCGAATCGGTTTTACCTCAAATGCCGTGGCTCGACTCGGTGGTGCAGGAGACGATGCGCATTTTGCCCCCAATCGTCCATTCGATGTTTCGGCGGGCGACGAGCACCACGCGTATTGGACGTCATGAAATCAAAGAAGGCTCGGTCATCGTCGTGAGTCCTTTCAATATGCACCGGAATCCGGATCTTTATCCCAATCCGCAGCGTTTCGACCCGGAACGTTGGAGCCGCCTGACGCCGGGCCCTTACGAATACATGCCTTTTGGAGCAGGCCCGCGAATGTGCATCGGCGTGGGTTTTTCCGCAATGGTCGTCCGTTTCCAATTGGCGATGATTTTACAGCGTTTTCGCCCCGTCCTTCCGGAAAACACGCGTATCGACTATCTGGTTCGCGCCGCCAACCTCGGCGCCAAAGAAGCCATTCCGCTGTACCTCGTCGATCGCCGGCAAACCATGCGCTCGTCGGCACCCGTTCAAGGAAGCATTCGACAATTGGTGGATTTTCCCGGCGGCTTCTGACCAAGGACGCGCCGTTCGGCCCAGGTTTCGTTGGACACCGAGGGCCTGTTCATGCAATACTTGCCGAATGAATCACAAAATCAATCGATTGCGTAACGTCGGGATGGGCGCGAGTCTTTTTGCCATAGCGACAATTGCGGCTTGTTTCAACAGCTGTTTCGTCGCCGGCACGCGTATTCTCACTCCACGAGGTCTTCGGCGCATTGAAGACATGCGTCCGGGGGATGAAGTGTGGAGCTTTAACGTGGAAACGCGGCAACCGATTGTCCGAGTCATCGCAAAAGTTCTCCAATCACGGGCCACGCAAGTGCTTACGATTGCCGCCGGAGAACTCTGTATTCGCGGCGTGACGTCCGAGCATCCGTTTTTCAATGTGGAAACTCGAGAATGGGTTCCGGCCCGATCGGTGCAGGGCGGCATGCGCGTCATGGGCTGGTTGGGCTCGGCGGACGTTCGAGAACTCGTCATTACGGAATGCCGACCGTCGTCAAAGGGCGAATACGATGTGTACAACTTGAGCGTCGATGGTCCCGAGCGCAATTACTTCGCCGAAGGATTGCTGGTGCACAACAAAGATATCATCGGCCCCGAATCCGTCGATGCCGACTTGGATGGCTTCGGACAGTTCAAAGATTGTGACGATTCCAATCCTGCGGTTCATCCCGGAGCGATCGAAGTGTGCGATGACGGAATCGACAACGATTGCAACGAGGCGATCGATGGGGCGGACGTCGCTTGTATCGGGCCCGATGCCGGTACAGGTGGTGCCGGCGGCAATGGCGGTGCCGGTGGCAATGGCGGTGCCGGCGGCAATGGCGGCAATGGCGGTGCCGGCGGTGTGGGTGGCAATGGCGGTGCCGACGGCGGTGTTTGATTGGAGCACTCGCCGATTACGCCGTTATTCACCGCGGCGTTTCGTCAAGCCGAACCCTCGGCGATTTCCTTTTCGAGCGCTTCCCATTCTTCCATCAGCGTGAGCACGCGATCGTCGAGTTCTTTTTGCTCGCGTTCGAGTTTTGCGATATCGGCCTTGGACGTCTTTTCAAAGAAACCGTCGCTGCAATAAAGCGCCTCGATTTCCTTTTTTCGCGCCTCCGCAGCGTCGATCGCCGCCATGACTTTGTCGCGTTTGGCCGGTAATTCCTTGAGACGATTGCGCTTTTTCTTTTGCTCTTCCCACGCCGATCCTTGCAGTGGTTGCGCCGGCGTATTCGCCGCATGCGTCGCATCTTTGGCCTTGCGCACGACCGTATCGGCATCCAAATGGTCGTCTCCGCAACGCTCCAAGTATTCGTCGTAGGTTCCTGGAAAATCGTTTGGCCCGGCTGCGGTCACTTCGAGCACGCGCGTGGCGACCTTCGATACGAACCACCGATCGTGGGAAACGAAAAGAACCGTGCCTTCGTAGGCGATCAAGGCATCGGCCAAGGATTCAATCGCTTCGACATCCAAATGGTTCGTCGGTTCGTCGAGCAGCAGCACATTGGGCTCTCTGGCCAGAATCGAGCAAAACAATAACCGAGCGGCTTCGCCACCCGACAAGAGTTCGATTTTCTTGTAGCAATCGTCGCCCGTGAACAAAACCCGCCCGAGGCGACCGCGAACAGCGGCCTCCGGTTCGGTGGGACAAATCGCCTGCATGATGGCAATCGGCGTCGTGCGCGGATCATCGAGCACTTCTTTGTGATCCTGGGCAAAATATCCGACGTGCGTTTCATGGCCCCAACGCACATTCCCGGCATTCGCGTCGAGGCATCCGGCGAGGATCTTCAATAACGTCGATTTACCAATGCCGTTCGGACCGATCACCGCAACGCGTTCGCCGCGACGAACTCGCAATGAGACGTCCTTCAAGACGCGTTTGTCGCCATAAGATTTGGAAATATTCTCCACTTCGAGCACGTCACGCCCGCTCTGGCGGATGATGTTCATTTTGAACGAAGGCGAGCGACGCGACGATTCTTCGAGCTCGGGGATGTCTATTTTCTCGATTTGTTTGAGTTTGCTTTGCGCCTGTCTGGCTTTCGAGGCTTTGTATCGGAATCGGTCGACGTACGCTTGTTTATGCGCCACGTCCGCTTCGATGCGGGCGATTTCCGCTTCTTTGCGTTCCCGCTCGACCTGTTTTTCCACGCCGAATGCGGAATAATTGCCATGGTAGAGCGTGATCGTTCCGTAATCGATATCGAGAATATGCGTGGCCACGTTATCGAGAAAGCGTCGGTCGTGGGAAATCACGAGCACGATACCCTCGTGAGCGCACAAGAACTTTTCGAGCCACCGGATCGTCAAAATATCCAAATGGTTCGTCGGTTCGTCCAGGAGCAAAATATCCGGACCTCCGACGAGCACTTGCGCGAGCAGCACGCGCAGCTTGAACCCGCCCGACAAAGTCGCCAGAGGTTTGTCATGAACATTTGCGGGAATTCCAAGACCGACGAGGATGGCGTTGGCGCGTGCGCGCAGCGTGTAGCCGTCGTGCGTGCGAATCACATCCACGAGCTCGGCGAGTCGATGCGCATCTCCTTCACCATGTTCGACGATGCGTTTTTCTTCTTCGAGCGCCGCCCATACGATCGCGTCGCCCATCATCGCCAGATCGATGATGCGTTGATCGTCATCGAGAAAGCGGTCTTGCCGCAGCACGCCCATGCGTGCGTTGCGCGTGCGCGTGATCGTTCCTTCGGTGGGTTGATCATCGCCGGCGAGAATTTCGAGCAGCGTGGTTTTGCCCGAACCGTTTGCGCCGACAAGGCCGTAACGCGAGCCTTTGCTGAGTTCCAGCGTTGCGTTTTCAAACAGAACCCGCTCGCCGTAAGACTTGCCCAAGTTGGACGTGACGATCATCGCGACGGGTGTGGTATAGCCGAAGGCGAGAGATTTGGGGACGAGATGTGCAGCCCCGAGGAGAGCACGTGCGCCTGCGAGATTTGATCCACGAAGCGAACACGAACATCGATGCGATCGGCCGGTACCTCGACGGTCTGGGGACGGAAGAACGTCTCGCCGAAACGCGTACGCTCTCGCGCGATGATCAACGCAAGCTGTACCAGAAAGCGGCGAAGGCGGAAGCGATCACGCTGGAACACTTTGTGCCCCAAGCAATTGCGCCGCGCGTGGCGGTTCATCATGACGGACGCAACACGTTGCCTCTGTTGCCGAGCATGAAGTTGTTTCAGAAGAGGTTTTGCCGACCGGAAGATGGTTCGTCGCGGCTCTTCGGGTACAACCAATCGCCATTTTTGTCGACGGTGGGCCCCGGGTTTTTCGTGGCCATTCCGACGAAAGGCAATGCGGATTGGGAAGCTCGCGGCGCCATCGTGATTGATTACTTCCAGGTCCCCGATGGACCCGTGGCCGATGGTTGGCCGAAGGTGATTCCGAATTCCAAGGGCCTGCAGATGTTCGTGTACAACGGAACGCGAGATTTCATGCGTCTCGTTTCGCAACACGTTTCCATTGGAGCGGCCTACAAGGGTGAAAAGGCGCTCGACCATTACTTCATTTTGTGTCGAGATCGCTGAGGTCGGTTTTCCTCGACCGAATTACCTCCGCACCATTTCCGCAATATCCGCGAGCACCGGGAGCGATAACTTCGTTTTCACTCGCGCCCTGTTTCCCCCGTCTTGTTCGTCCTCCGCCATAATCTGAAACGGAATCACTCCATCGCCGCGTCCCGGCAGCGTCGACAACGATTCCAATTCGATGACGGCTTTGTCGAGCTGTTCGTCCCGCTCGTCATCCAAGAACAAAAACGTGCCCCCGGCGAGCGTGAAAAAACCCGCCGCAACTGCGCCTTGCGCCGCGGTCCGCGCGAGATCCGGAGCTCCCGCAATGGTTTGATCCGACAGACCTTCGCGCGCGGCTTTCAATCGCGCAAGCATCGGCGCTTCTTGCTCGCCAAATGAAATCCAGGTCCGACTTCCATCCGGCACCACATAAAGGTGTTTGGTGTACGCCGGCGGCGCCTCTTTCTTCAAAGGCTTTGACTTCATTTCGACGTGGAGGCTGTTCTTCGGCAATCCGGCCGGCGTCGTCACGACCGTCATCGTCGTCGACATCAATTCATCGCCATTTTTGGGTTTGATGGGCGTCGCGCTGGTCACCGGAATGCCGCCGTTACGTTTCTTGTCCATTTCGTTGCCGACACGGACGATCTCTTCAATGCCTTTCGTCCACTTTTCGGCCGGTTCGTCCACGGCAAACATCGCCCAACCACGCAAAGAACGATAAGCGGCGGAACGCAAGGCCGGCTTTTTCTTGTCTTTTGCATACGCAGCCAAAGCTTTTTCGGCGCCCAGGTGATCGACCCCGTAGGCCCACGCATACGAGCCGCCGGTAAAGAACAAATCCGATACGCGTTTGTTGAAGGTCGACAGCAAGTCCGGATCGTAACCGTCGGATTCGAGGCTTTCGGCAAGCAAATGCAAAAATTCGTCACGCATGGGGGCAAGCGCCTGACTGCTACCCGCGTCGCCATGCATCGCCACGAGCGCGTCCTTGGGCAAACGCGCGAAGGATTCGGCCGAAGGCGATTGCAGGGGAACCCGCGTGGAGATCGCCCGAGAAAAACCCGAGGCGCCGGGGCGGAAACCAAACAAGATCTCCGCGTCGACATCGGATTTTCCCCACGAACCAATCAGTGACAATTGCCGTATGTCCCGGAAAAACGTCGCCGCATAACGCTCGCCCGTTGCTTCGGCCCAGGAGTTAGTGTTGCCGGCGTTCGCGTCATTCGCCATTTCTTCGAACAAGGCACTGCCGAGCAATTCCAGACGGACATCACCATCACGACCTTCACGCAAGACCGTGCGTCCGAGGTACAGCGCGGAGGCTTCGAGCAATTCCTCATCACTGGCGCAAACGACGCGCGCCCCCGATTCTTCCTCGACGCCGACGAAAGCACACGCCGCGAGCGAACCATTCGCCGTCCCTGATTCTTCATCGCCGGCATCGCCGACGATATGCCAAATACCTCGGCGCAATTTCAGTTGAAATAGCTTTCCCAGGCGTGGCTGCATTTCCGCGGCGACCGGAATTCCCACGGCAAACCGGTTGAACTCCGTCCCGAAAAAGCCCAAATCCACGGGTCCCGCCATATCGATCACCGACGTAATCGAAGGACCAAGCAGCCCCGTGGCCAAAAGGTCCGGCGGCAAACTCGGAATGGCCGCGCCCATGTGCCTGACGAGACGCTCGGCGTTTTTCCAGGACATCTCCAGATTTTCGGCGTGAATTCGCATCGCCATGTCCTTCGGCGCCACGTCGCTCAAGGGAGCTTCCGCCGGGACAACGACCTCTTCAACCGGCGCCGCAATCGTCGGAACGACCGTTTCTTTCGCTCGAGGCGCGGGCGAGGAACCACAAGAAGCGAGCGTCAAGGCAAACAATAACGGGAGCGGTCGTTGCATGTTCATGACCCACCTTGTGGTAAAGGTTGGCGAGAAAAACGGAAGGGCGGTTCTGCGGTATGTAGAACCGGCGTCAATGCACGAGTCGTTCTTGCAAAACCGAATGGACGGATTTTTTGACGAGCGTCGAATGTTTCTCGAGCTCGGCGGGCAGCCAATAATAGAGAATACGCCCCGCAACTTCGGTGCTCGTCCGCAAGAAGTCCATTCCACCTGCGGAAATGCGATCCGAGCTTTGCAGAATGCACGCTTTGCACAGACACGGCAGCGGCGTATGTTCTTCGTGTTTCGTCACATTGATCGGTGGTGCAATGCCGGAGCTCCAAGCTGCGCCATCGAGCAATGCGGTGGATGCTGCATCGAGCGTCCGTGGGGTTTGGAGCGACATACCAAGCGTCCCCGGTGCCGCGTTGATTCCTTTGCCGTTGGCAAATTGAAGGCGCGGAATGAGCGACGTAATGTCCGTGATCGGAACGCGATTTCGTCCCGCCTTCCAGCCCTTGCCCGTGAATTGGGGATTTTCGAGCACGCCGACGAGCCAAAGAATGTCCGTCGGAGGACGAACGGTGACCAAGAAAAGTCGCCCGCCGCCGCCCACTGCCGAAAGCGCTTTGTTGCTGCTCGCGTAGGTATCAATCGGCCAGATTTTGCCCGGCTTGAGATTCCCCGCGTCTTTTTGGAAAACGGCCTTGCTGACGATGGCCAGAATGTCCGCCATGTTCGGTACTCTATCAGAACGCTCGAGCGATGACCAAACGGTTTTTGTATCCACTCGTGTTTACTCGAGCGCAGAAACCGTTGCCGCGGTCGGCATGACCATTTCGGTGTCGAAGCGCGGCTTCACGCGGACTTGTTCGGTCCGAGCGTACACTCTTCCGGTTCGACGTCGTCGCGTATGCCGCGAAAAACGGGAAAACGCAGGCTGCCGCCTTCCGAAAAGTCGCCGTATTTCACCGATACCACGACCTCGGGTCGCACATGCACGCGACCTCGACGCGCCGGATGATATTCCCCAATCGCGGTGGGTGCGTCCACGCGTAATGGCAAAAGCCGCGCAAGAAGCATATCCACGGCGCGTTCATCGAGTCCGCTGCCTACCTTGCCACGATAAATGAATTTCCCCGCGTCATACGAGGCAACATCGATTGCGCCCAAACGCGTACGCGCTCCTTCGCCCACCGTATAGCCGACGATGACGAAATCATCGTCCCGGTCGTTTTTCCACTTCACCCAGTCGTCGGATCGAACCGGACCCGAACGGTACTGCGAATCATTGCGTTTGGCCACGATTCCCTCGAGACGGTGCTCGCGACAAAATGCCAGCAATGGTTGGGGATTCGATTCGAACACATCCACGATGCGAATCATTTTGGTCTCGGAAATGGTGCGTCGTAGAAAACCACGCCGCACGTGGAGAGGCAAGGTGCGCAGGTCGTATTCACCCAACCCCAATACGTCAAAAGCGACGAACGTAGCCGGAATTCGGCGGGCGGCGCTGCGTATGTCGAAAGCACGATAAAGATGCGCCCGTTCGGCAATTCGTTTGAAGCTCGGGATACCTCGTTCATCGAAAGCCACGATTTCACCGTCGACGACGAAGTCCCGTGCTTGGTGCGTGGATAATTCGTTCACGATGTCCGGATAAACGCGCGTGATTTCCCGGCCATGCCGATTGTGCAACAAGACCCGGGAACCCATTTTTTCGGCAATACAGCGAATACCATCGAGCTTCAATTCGTACGAAAAGTTTGGCCCCAAAGGAATTGTCGAAGCCGGCACCGCCCGCATCGGGACGAGCTCCGCTTCAATGGCGCGTCGCACTGCGCCCGCACGAACAACGTCGGCGATGATTTCGTCTGTGGCGAACGCCGGTTCCGTTTTCATACGCTCATGATTCGTATGTGCATTGGGGTGTCATTTCACAACCCTTGCAAAGGGAAGGCTCATGGCAGCACGATCCTCTGGTACCGGTACGATTTCGTTCGGATTGGTGACGATTCCCGTCAAGTTGTATTCGGCGACGAGCTCGCATGGCGTGGGCTTTCACCTGTTACACAAGAAATGCGGAACAAGGCTGAAAATGCAATATGTTTGTCCTTTCGACGGGGACGTCGTCGACCGCGCCGACACGATTCGCGGATTCGAGCACGCGAAAGAGCAATACATTGAAATTACGGACGAAGAAATCGATTCGTTGCGTCCGGAAACGACGGATCGGATCGATTTGTTGGAATTCGTTCCCGCCGAAACCGTGGACTTTTTGTATATCGAGCGCACGAGTTACCTCGGGCCGGACAAAAGCGGCGCTCGAGCGTACAAGCTCTTGGCCGATTCAATGGATCGTATGCGGCGTATCGGGGTGGGACGATATGGCGCACGCGGAAAAGATCAGCTCGTTTTGCTTCGTCCGTATCACGGCGGCCTCGTCATGCATCAAGTGCATTATGCCGACGAAGTGCGTTCATTCGAGGAAGTGGCGCCTCCGACCAAAGTGGAATTTCGCCCGGAAGAAGAAGCCCTGGCCGATCGGCTCATCGGTCAATTGTCGACGGAGGCATTTCACCCGGAAAAGTACCATGACGATTATCAGGAACGATTGCTCGAAGCGATCGAGCGTAAAGTATCGGGGCAGCAACTTCGCATCGCGCCCGCCCGTTCCGAAACGCCGGTCATCGATTTGTTCGATGCTTTGCGACAAAGTCTGAAAACGGAAGCGCAGCCGGAAAAGCCGCTCGAGCGGGTCGAGATTCCAACGGTCGTCGAATCGGGGCCGGGTTTGAAAAAAACGGCGACGAAACGAGCCGTGCGCGATCGGGAGCGAAAAGCCGGATAGCGTTTGATCGTCCGCCGATGACCTCCGCGCTTTCCTTTTGCGCGTGGACATGAAAGAATGTCCGTGCAGGAGGCGAGCGAATTCATGAAAAATCAGACGCAGGCGATTACCTTGGGCGTCGCGATGACGTTGGGGGCGATTTTGGCGGCAATGCATGCCGGGTGCAGTGCAACTCCATCAGGCAATACCGGTGGATCCGGAGGTGATGGCGGCGATGGATGGGGTACGGGCGGGACCGGCAACAACGGAAACCAAGGTGGCGATGGCGGCGGCATTTTCATTCCCGATTCCGGTCCACCCTGTGAAGGACTTCAATGCAAAATACCGAATTGCGGAGGAGGACAAACCACGAAGCTGACCGGCATCGTGCACGCGCCAACGCCTGCGCAATATGGTCCGGCCGATCCGTTGTTCAATGCGGTCGTGTATATTCCGAATGCGCAGATCGATCCTTTTCCCGACGGTGTGACGTGTGATCAATGCGGCGCAGCTCTGTCGGGAAAACCCATTGCGGTGACGACGACGAACGCCAAAGGCGAATTCGAATTGACCGATGTCCCCGCAGGAACGAACATTCCTCTCGTCATTCAGCTCGGAAAATGGCGCAGGCAAGTGGAAATTCCCGAGATCGTGGGTTGTCAATCCACGGCGCTTCCCGACGAATTGACGCGTTTGCCGCGGAACCAACAGGAGGGTTCCATTCCGAAAATCGCCATCGCGACGTCGACCTACGATATCGAAGAATGCATTCTGCGAAAAATCGGAGTCGAAGATGCCGAATTCACGGCGGGTGGCGGAAGCGGACGCATCCATCTTTACCAAGGCAATGGTGCGTCGGTGCCCGGGGCCATGCCGATGGCCCAACTGTGGGCCAGCCTCGATACGCTCAAACAATACGACATGGTGCTTTTCCCGTGTTCATCCGTAGCCGCCAGTGATCCGACGGCTTTGCAGAACGTGCACGATTATGCAAATGCGGGCGGACGCGTATTCGCCACGGATTTGAGTTATCCATGGTATACGAAGGGTCCGGCCGATTTCCAGAGTACGGCGCAATGGGTCAATTGGGGCGGACTCGGGGTGGATCCATTGCCGGCAACGATTGATCAGACCTTCCCCAAGGGCCAGGCGCTGGCGCAATGGTTGCAAAACATCGGGGCGACCACGATCCTGGGCAGCATCGATTTGCATGAAACGTATCACGTCGTCGATGCCGTGAATGCTCCGACGACGCGCTGGTTATACTCGACAAACCCGGCGACGGTGCAAACGCTTTCATTCAACACGCCCGTGGGGTTGCCTGCGGAACAACAATGTGGACGCGCGGTGTATTCGAATTTCCACATCGCCAACGGCAGCGGTTTCGGCACATTCCCGTCGGAATGTACGCCCGATCCATTGACGCCTCAGGAAAAAGTGCTCGAATTCATGCTCTTCGATTTGGCGTCGTGCGTGCAGGATGACACGATCGATCCCATCCCGCCGCCGAAGTGATCCGCGATTACGGCCGGGCCTTGCGTGGCATCAACGGCCGCGAGCGGAATCTCTTGATGGACTGGAAAAACCACCAGAATTCGTCGAAAACGCTCGGTCCAACGAGCAATGGGTGGTCTTCAACGAGGCGCGATTTTTGTTCCTTTCGCGATCGACGGTAAATCAGGTTTTTTTCTGACGATCCATCCGTAACCCCCGGCGAGTTTTGGGGCCCGATTGACGATATCGATCGGCTGCTCAAACACGTACGGGGTCTGCAGAAACGATCGTCAACACGTTCAATCGAGGAGGACACGAATCATGAGTCATTATCGGAAACTCTATACCGCTCTGGACACTGCCGTCGTATTCGTCGACCACCAGCCGCAGATGATGTTTGGCGTGGCGAACAGCGATCGGTCGTTGCTCCTCAACAACGTGACGCTGCTGGCGAAAGCGGCCAAGGAATTCAATGTTCCCGTGGTGCTCACGGCCATCGAGACGGAAAGTTTTTCCGGGTATATGTGGCCGCAGCTGTTGAATGTTTTTCCAAGTCAATGCGTCATCGAGCGGTCGTCGATGAATGCTTGGGACGACGAAGCATTTCGGCAGGCCATCGAAGCGACCGGGAGAAAGAATATTTTGATAACGGGGTTGTGGACGGAGGTATGCGTTGCTTGGCCGACGATTGAAATGCTGGGCGCCGGATACAATTTGTATGTCGTGGAAGATTGTTGTGGCGCGACGTCGGTCGCGGCCCATGAGGCGGCGCTTTCCCGCATGGTGCAAGCGGGAGCGACGCGTCTGACAGCTCTTGCGGCGCTTTTGGAATGGCAACGCGATTGGAAAAACCGCGAACATTATGACGCCTTGATGGAGATTTTGAAGCAACACGGGGGGACGTACGGTGTCGGCATCGAATACGCGTACACGATGGTGCACAAAGCTCCGCAATCCGCCGTTTACCCGCAGGTCGTAAACAAGAAAAACGATTGAGGTGTCAATGCGTCGGGCGCTGGTCGCGGGCACGAATTCCCATCCGTATGGCCGGGCCCGATTCCACGTAAAAGAAGAAATCGCCGACGCCGCTTTTTCCGCGTGCATGCATTGAATTCCGTGGTACACCGGCGCCCGATGGCGAACGAACCGGCAAAAGAGTCCACCGACAAACCTCTGCGCTCGGCGTCCTTACGGCGCTTGTTTTCTCTCGCCAAGCCGGAAATCACTCGCCTTTCCATTGGAACGTTGTTCCTCATCATCGGCGCGTTGACCGGGCTTTTGGTCCCGCAGCTGTTTCGCGTGATCCTCGATCGCGCCGTCGGTCAAGGTGCATCCACGTGGACGATTGACCAAGCTGCCATGACGCTCGTGCTTCTCGCTGCATTACAAGCTGGGTCGACGGCCATTCGATTCGTACTTTTCACGAGCGCGGGGGAACGCGTCGTCACGCGTTTACGAAAAGACCTGTTCGAGCATTTGTTGGGTCAGGAAATCGCCTTTTTTGACGATCATAAAACCGGTGAATTGACCAGTCGTCTTTCGGCCGATACCACACTCGTCCAAAATGCCGTTAGCGTCAACATATCGATGGGCTTGCGATTCGTGGCGCAAGCCGTCGGAGCCATCGGGTTTCTCGTGTATACGTCGCCGATTCTCACGGCCGTGATGATGGGCGTCGTGCCTCCCGTTGCTTTGGGCGCTGTGGCGTATGGCCGGCGCGTGCGCAAATTGGCGCGCGAAGCGCAAGATGCATTGGCGCGGGCGAATGAAGTCGCCGAAGAGACGATCGCCGGTATTCGCACCGTCCGGGCGTTTGCCGCGGAACGAGCCGAAGGTGAACGTTATTCGAAAGCCGTGTGGGACGCGTTCGCCGTCATTTGGAAACGCATTTTGACGAGCGCCACGTTCATGAGCGTCTCCACCTTCGCCGCCTTCTCGGCGCTCGCTTTGGTCCTCTGGTACGGCGGAAAGCTCGTCGAGCGTGGGGAAATGACGCCCGGAGGCCTGACGTCGTTTTTGATTTATACGCTCACCGTCGCATTTACCCTTGGAGGTATCAGCGAATTGTGGGCCGATTTGATGCGCGCATCGGGCGCCGCCGAACGCGTCTTCGAATTGCTCGACCGACAAACCACGATTCCGCTTTCCGAAGGAAAACAATTGGCCGAAGTCAAAGGCCGGGTGGAATTGTCGAATGTTGTCTTCGCTTATCCGTCGCGCAGCGATATGCCGGTTTTGCGGGACGTGAGTTTGTCGCTCTCGCCGGGTGATGTCGTGGCGCTCGTGGGTCCGTCGGGTTCGGGCAAATCGACGATCGCCGCGCTTTTGCTGCGTCTTTATGATCCGGGCCAAGGTCGCGTGGCGCTCGATGGAGCGGATTTGCGCGAATTGTCGCCGGAATGGTTGCGTCGGAACGTGGGTGTCGTCGCCCAAGAGCCGCTTTTGTTTTCATGCAGCGTCGCGGAAAACATTCGTTATGGAAAAACCACGGCCACCGACGAAGAAGTCATCGCGGCGGCGAAAATGGCCAATGCTCACGAATTCATTACTAAGTTTCCCGAAGGTTACAAAACCCTCGTCGGCGAACGCGGCGTAAAATTGTCGGGCGGCCAGAAACAACGTGTGGCGATTGCTCGAGCGGTCCTGAAAAACCCCCGCATTCTCGTCTTGGATGAAGCCACGAGCGCGCTCGATGCCGAAAGTGAACACCTGGTCAAAGAAGCCTTGGAGAGGCTCATGAAAGGACGCACGACGCTCATCATTGCGCATCGTTTGTCTACGGTCATGGGCGCCGATCGTGTCGTGGTTTTACAAGATGGAACCATTGTGCAATCCGGTAATCACGCGTCGCTCATGAACGAAGGCGGCCTGTATCGTAAACTCGTCGAACGGCAGCTCGATACCGGCGTTGTCGCGACCGCCCAAGCGAGTGTGTGAAGTAGAGAGCGACCGCTCAGACTGTGTATCCAGTCGCACGAATTGAGGCGCGGAAATTTTTTTGAGAATTTACGCAACTTCGAACGCGCTCGTGACGATGGATAGGTATGAGCAAAAAAATCCTCCTCACGGGCCTGGTCGTTCTTGGTATTGGTTGTCAGTCGTTGCCGCACGCGCGCGACGAGCATTTGCCGCGGGGAACTCGCGGCTTGCCCAATCCGCCGCAGCGGGACGAAGCGACACCGGAAAAACCAATTCGACCGATCGTGGGTTTTACATCCTTGGGCACGGTCGTCATTTTTGACGGTCTGACAGGCGAAATAACGAGCACAACGGAAGGAGCTGGTGGACGTCCACGCGATGTGGCCATGGATCCGTGGCGGGCAGGCGTGTGGGTATTTGAAGAGAATGAAGATGCGCAAGGCGGCGAAATTCGTTTTTGTCCGCTCGAAAAAGGGTTTGGCGCAAGTGCCGGTGAATTGCCTACGCGGCTTCGACCTTGCGAACATGCGGTTTGGATCGATGGTGTGGCTTCGATGTTGCCGACGGAAGACGGTCTTTGGGTCTTCGAGGACGGAATCGGCGGAGCGCGGTGGAAGATCTTGCGCAAAGGCCAAATCACGCCGAGCGTGAGCGTTCCGCGGCCCGCATCGATATGGATGCAGGATGGTGAAATCGAAGCGTTGACGTTTGGCTTTCAAAACGATCGTTTGCAGGTCTATCGAGCCGACGTTGGAGCTTTCGGGCCGGACGTGTTTCAAGAATACGACTGGGGCGAACCTCTTGGAAATCCTCCAACGGCGCGTTATGCGTGGTTATCGAATGACGCGGGGCTTCTATTTGACGCGGTGGGCAATGCGCTCACGGTTCGTCGGGTTGATGCGGGCATACCGGGATTGTCGCAGGCGATCGATGTGGGGATTGACGTACCCCGTATTGAAGCTGCGGTGGGATTTGGAGCTTCGGCGCTCGTGCTTGGGCGGGACG
>CAYSYX010000125.1:0-20647 GCA_964435055.1 uncultured Polyangium sp.
CGGGGGGCCCCCCCCCCCCCCCCCCCAATCGAAAAAAAAGCGTCTTGGGGTAGCGCGTTTTTTAGGGCGCGGAGCGAACGTCCAAATCACCGCGTGCGTTTTCAATTCGCTTGCGCGCAATTCATGGGACTTGTACCCAATTCGTATGCGCACAATTCAACCCGGTCGTCTTGCTTTTCCCCATCATCATCGTGGCGGCGGGCGTGACGCTCGGCGTGGCGATTGTCGTGGCGGCGACGGAAGAAGCGATCGAAGCGGCGAAGCGAAGGCGACGGAGGCAAGAGGAGGTGTGCATGGATCTTTGGATGGAATGTACCGCATCCCGTGAGCAACCCGAGTGGAATCAAGAGATCTTCGGAAAGAAAAAGGATTGCGGGTCATGCCGACAGGAATGCGAGAAAGACAAAGGAGTTTGGCCTCAATACAAATGCCCTCGCCCAGGTACTAGTGCGCCGAACTAATTTCTGGAGTCATGCCCATGTCAACACCAAATCCCTCAACTGCGTCAATGTGCTCGTCGTGCAAGAAGCGTCCGGCAACGACGATGTACACCGATCACCGAGGTAACGGGAGCGAACAGGTATGCCCTCCGTGCCTCGATCGCCTCGAAATAGTCGAAGCCTTCGAGCGGGGCCTCCTCGAGACGTACACGCTATACAAAGACGAAGAGGACGAGGTCTATTTCGAAAAGACGTTGGCTTGGCTCGACGACGTCGAACGAAAGCATCGTCACCGGGATCATGACGGGTGGCTCGCTCGGACTCTCGCATCCCATCGCGCGCTTGTTTATTGGCAAGCCGAACGGTATGAGGAGTCGTTGACGGCGTGCGAGCTACGGGACTCGCTGGGTTACGACAAGGTTTGGGATCGATGGCCCGGCGCGAACGCCAAAGCCGGTGCTTTGGAAGGTTTGGGCCGGCATGCCGAGGCATTGACGGTGTTCGAAGAAGCCTTTCGGCACCAGGATCCCCGTCTTTTGGCCGGTGCACGGTATTACTTGCCCGCACTCGTTAAATACTCGACCAATGCGGGACAACCCGTCGATGAATCCTGGCGCGCATTGGCGCAACGAATTGCGGAGCATTACCACGTGGAATTCCCCGTTCGTCCGACGCTGGCCGAAAGCATGTTGGCGTTGTACGAGATGACCAAAACGGACGCGGAGCGAATGGCTCCCGAGGACGAGGACGAGGACGATTGAGTAAGGGCGCAAAGAATCGCGCCCCGACAAGACAAACCGTCAAATCACCGCTCACGGCGTCTGCGTTGGCACCGCTTCCGGTTTTTTCCGTGAAACGCGGCGCGAACCCAAGACGGGCGCGCGGTCTTCCCAATCCGTGGGATGAAAATAATGCGCAATGGCTTGGAGCTGATGGTGGCCATTCACGAGCAACGTGACAAACCGATTCCGAATATCCACCGTCGCACTCGGACCCTGCGCCGGTGCTTTGGGCGCGTCGGCGGGACGCAAATTCGCCAACAACCATGACCCGACATTGGCCGCTTGATCGACCATCGCCGTTGTAATGGGGTGTTTGCCCGCAATCGCCGCCGCATGATTCCGATACAATGCCGCCAGAGCCACGCAATCCTCAGCTCGGTCGCGTGTACCGCTGCCCGCCGCAATGACGGCGACCTCGGCCTCCGGTACGAGGCCATTTTCCGCGAGCGATTTTGCCGACGACAACAGTTTGGATCGTAAATCGCGAGCCAGCGTAAGTTGCTCGGCCATTTGCGATTCGGCGGGAACGTCTTGCGCCACGCGCAGCGCCGAATACTTGTGCGCCAACGCGAACTCCGGCAATGCCTGCAACGTCGCCAGATTCACCTTGGGGAAATGTACTGGAATGTCATTGGCATGTTCCGTGACGACATGCATGGCCGTTTCGATGTTGACAATCGCCAGCTCCGGATCGACGCGGGTCGTGAGAACGTTCACCGGCGCCAGGGCCTGAGCTGCGGGAAGATGCTTGTTGTACAAGGCTTCGATGTCGACAGGGTTGCCCATCTGGGTCTCCTTGGAGTCAAGAGTGAACTTGGGGCGTGAAGAACTATACAGATGTTTTGATGTTTGAGTCAACTTTCGAACAAAGTGACTCTCGCATGTACATCACTGTGGAGGTCTCCGTGAGAAAGTGAACACAATTTGAACATCGCTGTGCTCGCGGGAGACAAAAAGTGACGGCTGCGAGTACACCGAAGTGGAGGTCGCCGTGAGAAAGTGAACACAATTTGAAAAGCGGTGTGCTCGCGGGAGGGGAAAAGTGATGGCGACGAGCACGCGCGAGTGGAATCGAGGTGAGGTTTGTGTCGGGAGGGAGCAAACAGGATGGGCGGCGCTATTTGTCCGCCGATCTGTTGGTGTCGTTTGGGGTAGACGTGTTACCTATTCGGTGCTCGAAATGGGTTTTGTTCGTGAAGAGAAAGACATCTTGATGGCATTCAATGCCAAGCCGTACAGGCTTCGAATTGTGTTGCAAAGTAGTCGGTCATGCATGTATCCGTGTCGTTGCACGTCGCACGATCGAGACATGCAGAGAGCTCGCCGATTCCTGTATCGGCAATGATATTGCCCGCATAACAGGTATCATTGCCGAGCCCACAAGCCATGGTCCGCTCCACGCATGCACTGCGAAATGCTTCTCCGGCACTTGACAGGGGAACTTCCGCTGTTTTTGCCAAGCAACTTTCCCATCCGCAAGCTTCGCGAAGACAGTCGAGAATCTGCATTTCGACTTCGTCCCGAATAAGTGCCTGAGCGCATGCTTGTTGCTGCATGCATTCGGAGGCATCAAATTTGGGGCATTGCAGTATGGCTCGCGCATCACAATACGCTCCCCAATCGACGATGACGCCGCCGGTGCTGCCGGTGCTCGAACTGGCAGTCTGATTCTCGTCGCCGCTGCAACCGGGCGTCATGCTGAGGTTCAGCAGCACGAGCCCCACGTAAATCGTCGTACGGCCTTTGTTGGTGGAATGCATAACTCATCACCATCCCTTTGCTGCTGCCTCGGTAGTCAATACGCTGCGGGCAAGTCGAAAACCTATGGTTGGCGAATGAAAACCCCATGTGCCGCCCAGCGCACGTGAGGCAGATCGAAGTACCCGTGGCCAGCTTATGACGGATCCACCCCGTGTTTGTCGATACTTGTATGTGCTCATGGTTCCTCCGGGATCCGCCCACGGTCCGGGAGCGCCCGTCTTGCCCTTTTCTTCATCGTGTACCCACTCTTCCGAGTTTCCCGCCATATCGTACAGATGCCAACTGTTGGGGCGTTTTTGCCCAACTGGATGGGTAAATCGTCCGGCATTCGCGCAATACCAAGCAATGGGCAACAGCGGCTCGTGACCATTGCATTGCGATGCATCGGCGAGGGCTTCCATGGTCATTGACCCGGTGTAAAAGGCTGTGGTGGTGCCGGCACGGAGCGCATACTCATATTCGGCGTCGGTCAGCAGTCGAAAACCTTCGCATTCATAGATGGAAGGCGCGGTGATCGAAACAGATTCGCAACGCATGCCCTCACCCACGCTTCCCGTGCAGCCGTGTAGCTCGTAGCAACTCGGGAGCGGTGGCAAATGCGCCTTGGACTGCATATTTGCAAATGCCAAGGTTTCAAACCAGGTCACATTGCCTACCGGACACCGCGGGTCATCCGTGCAATCTCCGTCGGTACCGTCGGGTCCTATGCCACTCGGATTGGGTAGTCCTTGGGCCAACCATTGCTCCTGCGTTACCTCGGTTTGCTGAATCCACACATCGTGAGTGAGCGTAACCGCGCGTTGCTCTTCGGTCTTTAGCCCGCGACCCAATTCATCCGGCGGCGAACCTTTGATGAAACACCCGGCTGGAACGCGACACCAACCGTTGGAGCAGTGCGCTTGCACATCGGGATGCCGACAGGTTATTCCGTCAAAGGGTTTTTCCCAGCCCGAGACAGGACCAGGTAGAAAATCGGGAAGTGACCCCGAATCGGTGGCGGCATCAGCCGTATCCAACGATGGATTGGGCTCGCCAAACGTTGAAGATGAGCCTCGTGCACATCCTTGAAGTGCCAATGCGATGCCTACAATGAGGGTGCTTTGGTGAAGTTGAGGCGTCATGGTTGTGTGTCCTCACTAACGCCGTATGCATCGCCAAGGATTGAAAACTGCTGGCGCTGGGCCATATTGATGACGCCCAGAGTACGTAGCTCCTCTATACTCTCGTTGACTCCGCTTACGGGTGGCATTGTATTCGGTACGGTGCGCCAACCAGGCTCGACAGTCTGATTGCAAAATCCGCCCGTGACCGCTCTGCATGCGAGGATATATGTCTCCATGAGGCGCCTTGTCGACAGTCTGTTTGCTGTCTGCGGATTCGTCAGCTTGTAATAGAACCCCATCCAGTCCATTTCGACCGACAAATCGGTGGGTACTTCGTCAGGTCCGAATGTACCGCTCAGGCATTGGCGATTTCGCCACTTTTGCGGCTCGAGGCAATCGATTGGGACGGGTGGCGAGTTCACGATGAGGCCGGAGTTGACGTCAACGAAACAATCCGCCGCCGCCACGCGACACGTCGTATCCAGGAACTGCTTGTAATAGGGCAAGGTGCAATCAGGCTCGTTTAGGTCGTTCCACACTTTTGCCGCGAAGAATTGCGAAGAGCACTCCAATGGTCGTCATCGAAGCGGGTGACACATTTGAGTGTCGGAGTCGGTGGAAAGAGGAGACCCCAATGTTGAAATGGTTCATGCACCACACGAACGTGCGGACTCACCTGGATGCTCTTGGCCCAATACAACCCATGATATTCGTTATTCGATCCTGATTTCTCAAGAGCAATTGTTGCATTTGGAGCCACGACCGCAGCATGCAATGGTGACTCCAGCTCGAGGTTTGTGTTTCCAAGGTAACCCAGGAAGAAGTTGCCGCCGGAACCCAAAATTTCAGTGCTTGCCGCCCAACGCATCTTCGCTCGGACGTACACCAGCACCGGACCTCCCTGCGCATCAATGACCACCGAACTTTGTGGCATGGTGCTCAGTTCATCCAACGCATAGGTACCTGCCGTGAGCTTCAATTTTGCATTCGATGCAACACGTATTGAGCGATATACGCCTGGTGCGAGAAGGAGTTCGTTATTCGGCAATACGTTATGGTCAATCGATGACGTACCAAGCGTGACGGGCACGCTGATCTCGAGTGGTGGGATGAGCGTTGCATTTTCAGTGACCAGGCCACCGATGGTTGCGGTGGCATGAGCATTGATTGAGGTGCTCGTTGTTGCAGCATCGGAAATCGAGACATTGTTTGCCAGGTGAATCGGAGCTTGACTTATCACCGAACCCGCAACAACGGTATGATTAGCAAACGCGGTGGTAACTTCCCCTGCGTTTGTTACGAGCACCGGCCCACTTGAACCTTCAATCATCACATGGTTCTGCGTCCTCAATTCACCTGATGCCGCAAGCACAACTTGTGATGGGGACGTGCCTTTAGGCATGAGCACCGACAGCAACGCTTGCGTTTCCCCTGCAGATGGTGGAATGGGATAGGGCTGTGGCGGCTCACTTGGTTCAGTGCACACAGCTTGCAACATTGGCGCAGAAGGAGGAGGTGGTGGCTCGGCGCATCCAGCCATCAACGCGTCAAGAGAGAGAGAAAGAGAGAGAGAGAGAGAGAGAGAGTCTTTGTCTTATCATCGCAGCCTCCAAAACTCATATTTCACAGTTTGGAAGCAGACTCAATCAAAATCGAAATTGTACAAAAAGTTGGCAGACGCCGTTGGGCTCATGCACGAGGTTCAACAAGGTGTTGACAAGGTGTAAGCACGCATTCGCTCGTGTAGGGTCGGGGCGAGGTTTGTGTCGGGAGGGAGCAAACGAAGTGACTCTCGGCTTTATCTCCCAGCGACAAAGTTTGCCTTCGTCCGCCACCCAAGTATGTGTCGACGTCACGAAAGGCGGCGCATCATGAACCGGAACCCTGCCCAGCCATCATTACGATCTCTCCTTCGGCTGTTGGCAACCATCGGCGCAGCGGCATTGTTATCGATCGGTATGCCGACGGGATGCACGAGTTCCATCCCGCCGGCGCCCGAGCTTTATCGCCTACAGAACCAGCACAACAGCCGCGTTTTGCTGCCGGACGTGACGGTTGAACGGTTGCAAGCATGCGTCGACGAATCGGCGACACACCTTGATGATGGTGCCAAGCGTGTGGAAGCGACCGTGCAGGTGAATCAAGATGGCCAGGTTCTGAACGTGACGCTCGAAGGCGTTCCCGAGGGCGCTGCGGGTCTTGCGACGTGTACGCGTCTTGCTTTGCGCGCGATGGATGTTTCCGCATTGCCATTGCGATCAAACGACGCTCCCGATGAAAAAGACCGGCCGGTTTCGCCCGGTGGCAATGAAATGGCCAACCCGCTCGTGCTGGGCGAGGCGTTGATCGTGCTCGCCGAATTCATGGCGCAACATGGCGGACGAGCGATCCTGTATGCGGTGACGTTGGAAGTCGCCGCGGCGACCACGGTTGCGGCTGTCCACGAATTGCGAAAACGGCGAAGGAAAAAGGATAATTGCGCGGATTATTATGAGAAGTGCGTCGAGACCCCGCTGTATTATGAAGAGGGGATGCACATTCGAAACACGAGGTGTAACTTGTGCCGAGTGCTCTGCGTAAACAACAATGGTGAATGGCCGGCAACGTCGAGTCTGGGACCTTGCTTGTAATCGTCGGGATGAGTGAAAACGATGGACATCAAGAAACGAAAATCGACGCCGGCCGACATTGAAGCGGCCATGCGCATCGGGCGAGTTTATGCCAAGCGGCCTTGGCCGGGCTTCGCGGCGGCAGTCCAAGAATATCGACAAATCGAAGCCAAGCTCATTGAGCAGGCTGGGGATGACGACTTCATCATCCTCGAAACCAAACGCCGCATTGCCGAATGGATCGTCACCTGCGCCTGGCGCGACGACGTGTCCTTCGAGCAATTCCAAGCCGCTTGGAACGATCTGCTCGCGCTCGGTTTTACCGACGCGGAGAAAAAACGCGAAATGGTCTTCTATTTCGCCGACTACTGCTTGGACCATGAACACTACGATCTGGGCCTCGCCGAGTTCGATCCCGTCATCGCCGAATTCGAGCAATGGTTGCAGACCGCCGTGCTCAAACCAAAGTTCAGAGCGTTTTACGAAAAAGACCTCGAAAATCTAAAATTCCTCCGCGAAGGACTCATTGCGTTGCGAACGGGCGGAGATGTCGCCGACGATTGGCTTGCCCGTGATGACGCTCGGGGACCAACACCCGAACAACAACATCACGAAGAATTGCGCAGCAAGCTTTTTTGGGCGATGAAAAAGATCGAGAACGAGACAGCGCAGGCCGGTTATGCCGAAATCGAGCTACGTTATCGGCAGCTCGAAAAGGAATTCGGAGAATCGTTGTCCCCGGAGGATGCGTTCTTTCTTCCGGAATTGAAGGGACGCATCATGCGAACCCTTTTTGACCGAGCTTGCGAGCTGCATCAACCCTTCGAGGTTTGTCGCGACTTGTGGAATGCCTTGGCGCCGTGGGAGTTCGGGCACCTCGAGACCAAATGCCAGATGTGGCGACGTTATGCCGAGTGCTGCTTGTTTCACGGGCAAGCCGCAGCGGGATTGGCCGTGGTCGAACCATTGCTCGCCGACTTGCAGCATCAAGTTGCCACGGGAACCGATGAAGACATGGCCGAAGACAACTATCCCGAAGAAATCGGTCTGCTGGAAAAACTCCGCGACGAACTGCGGGCTTTGCCGACGTTATCCATCGACGGCACATCCACATAAAGCAGGAAACAACGTTCGCTCCACCAGCAATGGCAATATGCCCCGCACCGATCCGCGGCGAGTACTGCGGTAAGAGCGTCGGCAACGTTGTCAAAGATGCGCTATTGACATGAGACGGAGAACATGTTCTCCTCACAAGAGGCGGTAGGAGACGCGTTGCCAGAGCGTTGAGGGAGATACCATCATGACAAACGCACGAGCATGGATTTGCGGCAAACGATTTGGGCACATGACTTGCGGCTTCATGGCTGCAGGCGTGGTCATGCACGTGTCAACACAAGCGTGGGCGCTGGATGCGGATCCACCGACTACGCCTTCGGTGCAAACGGCCACTCCGCCCGCAAAGGAACCTAATGGCGCGACGGTGCGTCCCATTGCGATACGACTCGAGGGCTCGCTGAGCCTCTTGACCTATTATTCGGTTGGCATTACCGGCGGTTATGCATTCCATCGCATGTTTGCGCTCGAAGGAACGTGGGGATGGGAAGGCGGCTTCATGCATGGCATCATGGCCCGATTGCGAATCCCGATCACGCCGTCGTCCTCCTTTTCCGTGGGGATAGGCGCCACCGTCCTATGGAATCCCTTTTATGACCAACTGAATTGGCGCGGCACTTATGTCTGGTTACCGGGTGAAATTGGATATGAATACCGGGAGAAAGAGGGATTTACATTTTTGCTGGGCGTGAGTGCTCGACGGTCGGTGTATGCGAGAACGAGGCCGGATTCGGATTTCTGCATCCTCTGTATTGACCAGACAACAGATTTCTTCCCCGCGGCACGTTTTGGCATCGGCTGGGCATTCTGAGGGTGGTGAAAATGTCGCCGTGGTTTGAGGGTGGCGGGAGCAAACGAAGTGACTCTCGGCTTCGTCGCCCAGCGACAAATTTTGCCTCAGCATGCGAAACAAGTATGTGTCGACTTCACGAAAGGCGGCGCATCATGAAACCGAAACCAAATCGGCGACCATTACGATCTTTCCTGCGCCTATCGGCAGCGATCGGCGCGACGGGATTGCTGTCGATGGGTATGCCGACGGGATGCTCGAGTTCAATCCCGCCGGCCCCCGAGCTTTATCGCTTGCAGAATCAAACCAACAGCCGAGTCCTTCTCCCCGATGTGACGGTTGAACAGTTGCAAGCATGCGTCGACGAATCGGCGACAAACCTTGATGATGGTGCCAAGCGTGTGGAAGCGACCGTGCAGGTGAATCAAGATGGCCAGGTTCTGAACGTGACGCTCGAAGGCGTTCCCGAGGGCGCTGCGGGTCTTGCGACGTGTACGCGTCTTGCTTTGCGCGCGATGGATGTTTCCGCATTGCCATTGCGATCAAACGACGCTCCCGATGAAAAAGACCGGCCGGTTTCGCCCGGTGGCAATGAAATGGCCAACCCGCTCGTGCTGGGCGAGGCGTTGATCGTGCTCGCCGAATTCATGGCGCAACATGGCGGACGAGCGATCCTGTATGCGGTGACGTTGGAAGTCGCGGCGGCGACCACGGTTGCGGCTGTCCACGAATTGCGAAAACGGCGGAGGAAAACCTGCGTGCAACACCTCAGCGATTGCTTGATGACGCCGACCGCCGACGAACGCGGCAATCATTGGAATCATGGACGGTGCAGTGCCTGCTTTGCACAATGCAAGGATGGACATTGGCCGCAAACTGTGCCCTACATCAGTGGACCGGAATCATGCAAATATTGAATCCCTTCCAACTCCAAACACCCATGCGAATCGACAATCACCTACTGGATCCCGATCGACCGGCTGACCCACGCGAAGACCGATTCCGTAGACGAATCGAGTCAATCCTCGTCAAAACGCCGACGATGGCGTATGCCGAAGTGAGCCACGCATACCGAGAAATCGAGGCGGAAGTCATCCAAAACGCCGGATACGACGAATGGGAAGTTCTCGAAACAAGACGACGCATTGCGGAAGCAATGGTTCAATCGGCGCATATGCTCGAACAACCGTTCGAAACCTGCCGAGACAATTGGAACGCATTGGTTGAACTCGGTTTCTCGAGTATCCAAACGTTGTGCAACATGGCCTGGTTTTACGCGGATTCGTGCTTGTTTCATGCCCACTATGATGCCGGGCTGGAGGTGCTCGAGTTGGTCCTCGCGGAAATTCATCGACGCCTCGATGAACCAAATATCACCCAAGAGGCTGAAGAGTATTACGACCAAGAAATCACGAGCCTCGAAAAGCTCCATGATGGACTTGTTGCGCACCGTTCGAGCGAAGCCGAGGGGATTGCTTGGGATGAAAATCGGGAAGCCGCCGTCGAGGCATACGACGAGCCAAGCTCTCGACAACATCTCCAAATCGAGCTGATGTGTAGGTTGTCCAAAGTCATCTTTCGAGTTCGGCGCAGTTCGTCCGCGCGTAGCTTTTCGGAAAACGTTGATGCATATCGACGAGCCGAGGCGGATTTCATTGCCCTGTTGCAGCCCTCGGAATCATTTTATCAGGTGGAGGTACGGCGGCAGATTCTTTATGGGATTCTTGAAGAGAGTCTCAAACATCGCGAGCCATTTGAGGTGGGTCGTGGTGTGTGGAACGAGATTGCGCAGTGCGGTTTCGCAAAATTCACCCAGAAATGTGCGGTAACGCGACTCTATGCGGGCTATTGTTTGGTCAATCGACAACGTCATGCCGGACTCGCTGTGGTTGAACCGCTCTTGACGGAACTTCGAGCACATATCGCCGAAGGTACCAACACGGAAATGCCATCACGGCGTTATCCGCGCGAAATCGGTAAGCTGGAAAAACTCCGCGACGAATTGCGAGCTTTGCCGACGTCGGCCGCCCCGCCCGCATGAACGATGCATTTCAGAGCCGACAAATCCAACGCATCCGCCCCCGGTCCTCGTTTCACCCCCGGGATTGACTTTCTGCATCGGCTCCTCTACCCTCGCCGTGTTTTTTCCGGGGACACCTCATGCCGAACACACAACTTCCGCCCAGCGGCCAATTCGCATTCTTGAAAACGCTCGCATTTGCCCGCGGGCACATCGAGGTGCTCCGCGATTGCGCGCGTGAACTCGGCCGCGCGTTCACGTTACCCACGAACTTCGGGCCGCTCGTGTTGACCGGCGATCCCGAAGGCATCAAAGAAATCTTCACCGCCGACCCCGATACATTCAAACCGTTCGGCACCGTCCCGCTCGAACCCATCGTCGGCCCCAATTCGATGCTGCTGCTGTCCGGCGCACGCCATAAACGCGAACGAAAACTCCTCATGCCGCCTTTTCATGGCGAACGCATGCGCGCGTATGGACAAATCATGCAATCGACCGCGATCACCGCCGTCTCCCGCCTCCGGCCCGGAGAAGCGCTCGTGATGCAAGACCTCACGCAAACCATTACGTTCGATATCATCCTGCGCACGGTCTTCGGCGTGCAAGATTCCGCTCGAATCGCCTATTGCCACGAGCTCAACAACGAATTGATGGGCGCCCTCCATCCGACATTCATGTTTCTGCCGTTTCTTCGACGACAAGCCGTACCGCGATGGAAACGATTTACCGACGCTCAAAAGAAAATGCGCGAACTTCTTCAGGATCAAGTCGACGCGTGTCGAAAAGGCGAAGACAATCAAGAGCATATTCTGGCGCTGATGCTCACCGCCCGAGATGAAGCGGGCGAACCCATGACCAACGCCGAGCTTCAAGACGAATTGATCACCATGATCGCCGCGGGTCATGAAACCACGGCGATCGGATTGGCCTGGGCTTTCTTTTGGCTGCACAAACATCCGGCGATCCTGCGCCGATTGCTCGATGAAGTCGATTCTCTCGGGGAGGATCCGTCCCCCGATGCTTTGGCCAAATTGCCTTACTTGGGCGCCGTATGCGATGAAGCTCTGCGACGTTCACCGGTCCTGCCCATCGTGCCGCGAAGACTGGTCAAACCATTTCGTTTGTTCGATTGGGAAATTCCCCCGGGCGCAGGAGTCGCCGCCGCAGTTCCCGCCGTGCATTTCGATCCGGACCTCTACCCCGAACCCGAAGCGTTCCGGCCCGAGCGATTCCTCGAACGGAAATACTCGCCATTTGAATACCTCCCTTTCGGCGGCGGATATCGCCGTTGCTTGGGCGCCGCGTTCGCGGGCTACGAAATGCGCATCGTGCTCGGAACGATCCTGGGCCGGCATTGCTTCACGCTCGATTCGACCGAAATCCCCGGATTGGTGCGTCGAAACGTAACGATTGGACCCAAAGGCGGCATTCCGATGCATTACGTGGGCGAACGAAATGCTCGGCACGTGGTAGCGGCAAGCTGAATCAGAGCTGGAAAAACCGACGAATCACATACGCCATGAAAATCCTCGCGCGACGGCGCTCGGATTCACCTTGTCAAGAAAGCGCTGCTCGTAAGCCCATTGTCACCCGTCCCAAAGGAAAGAGGCCGGCTCACGACGCGCCGACGGTTCGTCTCGTACACAGGCCATCAACGACACCTGCACCGCCGCGCGATTATTTCGTGACGGTCACGCCCCGCCAAAAAGCTACCCGTCCCCGGATCTCTTCGGCTGCCGGTTTAGGCTCCGGGTAATACCAGGCGGCATCGCGATTCACGTTTTCGCCGACCACGACGTCAAAGTAGCTCGCTTGACCCTTCCAACCGCACGTCGTATGCGTCGCACTCGGTCGAAAGTGCTCTGGACGACGCGCCGCTTTGGGAAAGTAGTGGTTGCCCTCGACCACGACCGTTTCGTCACTCTCAGCAATCACGGTTCCATTCCAGGTAGCCTTCATGCGTCACCTTCCTCCGGAACGGCGAACATTAGGGCGACGGGGATCCGGCGTCGAGGGGTTTGGCGCGTGTTTGGAAAAAGAGGAGCGATTTCCAGTTCACTCCCCGCCCCTGGCCGTGATCATGGAGCTCTGGTCCGAGTTGCGAGCACCTCATGCAACAGCATCTCGGGCCACTTGCAACGGTGCGAGAATCGCTTGTACGTAGGCGTGGCTCCGCTTCCAGGTGGCTGTGTTACGGTGCCGCGCAGTTCGTACTGGACAAGCGCTCGTCCGGGGACCAGAGTCTGGTTGCGGAACGCGCGTTTTCTGCGCATTTCAACCGCCTGGGAGTCAGATGTTGAAGATGTTCATCATTCAAGCGCTTGCCGCGGGGATCGCCGTCTATGTCGCGAGCAAAGTCATTCCCGGCGTGCGAATTCGCAAGAACCAAGCAGCGTTTGGCATTGCGCTGGCCTTCGCGGCGCTCAACCTCGTCGCCGGCTGGTTGCTCAAGATCATCCTGGCGCTTGTGCTTCTGCCCGCTGCGATCCTCACGTTTGGCCTGGCGTACGCAGTCGTCGGCCTGACGGTGAATGCCATTCTGCTTTATATCGCCGACCAGTTCATCGATGATTTCGAGAGCGATGGCTTCTGGCCGCTTCTTCAAGCGGCCGGACTCATCTCCATTGCGGCATGGCTCTTACCGCGGATCTTTTGAAAGCGGCACGAATACCATAGAGAAATCGTTCCACGGCCTCGCCGTCCGACAAACCTTCGATACGCTGCCAAACCATCACGACCGTGACCAAGCGCCATCGCCGGGCCACCAAGGGCCCGGTGACCGTCGCGTCGTTTTGCATGGTTCAACGCGACCGTAGATGAAAAAAATTTCTCCCATGAGCTGCGGATGGCGGAGCGCCCAAATATCTGGTAGACACGCCGCCCAATGTCTGTCCTCAAATTGCCCAAAGACGTCGTCGCTGATCCCCGCCATGATGCGGTCGTTCAGTTGCTGGCCGAAAATGCTGGTTTGTTGTGGGAAAATGGTCGTCACCGCGTGGTGACACGTCCGGTGACGGAAGCGCTCATTGCCGAGCTGCGTCGCGCGCTCGCCGCGGGTCACGCCTCGCAGGGCCTCGAATTCATCACGGAAAAGCTTGCAGCCGAGCAAAAGGGACTCGACGCGCTGAACAAGAAGTCCCCCGAGAATCCGCAAAACGCCCGCGTGTCTCGGATTCTCTTTCTCGCCAACGATGGCAGCACTCGATTTTATCGAGATGCCGATGCGCTCCTTTCTCGGTATCCGCAGCGCCTGCTTGCGTGTCGACTGGACATCACGGGTGAAGCTTTTGGAAAAGCGCTTTTGGGGAGTGATAAACTGGTGCGAAGCGTGCTCGTGTTCGACAAATCGGCGGGCGCCGCCGCCTTGCTTGCCCTGGTGCCGACAAGTTGAATGGGGCGACGCGGTGAGTCGATCAAAGCTGGAAAAACCGACGAATCTTGTCGAGCAGCGCTTTTTTCGTCGCTTCCTCGTCCGTGCGCGAACGTCGCGCTCGCGCGGAGAGGTTTTCTTCAATGGCCATTTGCCGTTCGGCGAGGATCCGCGTGATCGGTTCGACAAACTTGGGATCCGACGCAATGACGTCGTGAAATGCGTCTTTGCCGACTTCGACCAGTTCGCAAGCGGAAAATGCGCGTACGGTGGCCGCTCGTTTTTCGCCGGTCATGAGGGACATTTCGCCGAAAAATTCGCCGGGACCTAATCGAGCCAATTCGGCGATGCTGTCGGTATCGTTTCTCCCGACAACCACCGCGACGTCGCCCTTCTGAACGATGTACAATTCGCTGCCCGGGTCACCTTGACGAATGATGGCTTCTCCGGGCATGAACGGCAACGTACGAGACAAACTTGCCAAGCGATCCAATGCTTCTTCCGGCAACAGGCGCAGAAAGTCAACCCGCAAGAGCGATGCTTTGCGTTTGGCCACTTCGAGTTTCGCGGCTTCGGCGCGAGCTTCGTCGGTGACCGTGTGGACGTGGACGGTACGAATCGGAAAAGGGATCGAAATGCCGGCCCGCTGGAATGCATACCAAATACGTTGACGCACGTCGGAATCGATATGATCGCGCTGAGCAAAGTCATCGATGAAGTAAGTCAATCGGTATTCGATGCCGCTGTCGGCGAAGCTCCTGGTCTGCGCGGTCGGAGCGGGAAACGAAAGAATGCCATCGACGTCTTTGGTTGCGGAAAGAAGCGCATCGATGGCCTTTTGAGGAGCGACTTCGTACGGGCCCTGCACGAAGATCTCGCGTCGTGAATTCGCGGTGGGCTTGGTAAAGTTGTGAATGGTGCTTTTCGCGAGGACCGCATTCGGAATGATGAGCTCGACTTGATCGCTCGTGAGGACCGTGGTTGCGCGCCAATTGATTTCAACGACCCGCCCGACGAGACGTGGATCCGTATCGACATTGATCCAATCGCCCATTTCGAACGGCCGTTGCGCTTGAATGGCCAGGCCGGCGAAAAGATTGCCCAACGTTTCTTGGAGAGACAAACCGATGACGGCCGTGAGCAGCGCGGATGTCGTGAGCAATGAACCGGGATCGACGCCGACGGATCGTAACACGATCGCGGCTCCGGCCACGTAGACCAAGCCTTGCACGATGTCGCGAATGATTTTCGGCAAGGGTTTGGAAAGACGAGCGGCGAGGATGCCGTCGGCGACCACGACAAACGCCGTGCGTCCCAGGGCAAACAGCAAAAACGCCAAACCCAGCACATCCAGCGAACGGGCCAAGTCCGAATCATCCGGAGCGAACAATCGCGCGCTCATGCACGCGATATGCAGGGCGAAAAACACGAGCGGCGTGCGCAAGAGCTTCATCCGTTCACCTTGGCGCAATGTGACGGCGGCCAAGACGACGAGCGTGGCGCCGGCGCCTACTCCAAATGCGTTCGAACGAAGAAGCTGCAAAGCACGATGCAAAAGGTCTGGATTCACGACGTAGGCTCGATCCGGGCGGCTGGAACGCAGTCGATGAATTCTCGACCGCTGCGTTCGAGTCATCGATTCATTTCGGTTCTGCGTCAATGCATTTTTGCGCGAGCCCGACCTGAAAGCTCAAAAGATGCTTGAGGAACCCCGAAGCCTCGACTATATGCGACGCCGAGTTTTTAGGGAGGCCCGATGCCGATGATCGCCAAGCGCCGTTTTTGCGGAATGACCGTTGCCAGTCTCTTGCTCGCCGCCTGCGCGGGAGCTCCGCCCGACGTGATTGAGCCCGCCCCGGCGACGTCCGCGAGTGCGTCGACCCCCGCGCCGTCGGCCACGCCTGCGGGCACGCCCGTGGTTACGCCCGCGCCGCCGCCTCCCAAGGCGGATCCTTCGCTGATTCCGCGCGAAACGCTCGTGGGAAATCCCGACCATGCGTTTGTCCAGGTGAGCCCCGATGGCAAACAAATCGCGTTTTTGGCGCCCGTGGACGGCGTCATGAACGTTTGGGTTGGTCCGGTACAGGATGTTTCAGCGGCCAAACCCGTGACGAAAGAAAAAGTACGCGGAATTCGACGCTACGATTGGGCTTACACGAACGCGCACATTCTGTACCTCCAAGACCACGACGGTGATGAAAACTGGCGTCTTTTCGTGGTCGATCTGAAAGCCGGCAATGCGATCAAAGACCTCACGCCGGTCGAAAAAGCCCAAGCTCGACTGACCAGTTTGAGTTCCAACTTTCCCGACGAAGTGCTCGTGGGGCTCAACGACCGCGATCCCAAGGTCCACGATGCGATGCGGATCAACATCAAAACCGGCGAGCGCAAGCTGGTATTGAAGAACGAACTTGGATTTACCAATGTGCTCGTGGACGATCAATTCAACGTGCGCCTCGTGATGCGTCACACGCGCACAGGCGGAATGGAGTTCCTGGAGCCCACGGCAAAAAAAGACACGCCGCCATACCTGGTGATCGGGCATGAAGATTCCATGACGACGAGCCCCAGCCATTTCGACAGCACGGGTAAAACCCTTTTCCTGATGGATAGCCGCGGTCGTAATACGTCGGCGTTGTTCCGCATGGACTTCAAGACGAAGAAACCCACGCTCGTCGCCGAGGACAAACGCGTCGATATCGACGATGTTCTCATGCAGCCCAAGACGAACGAAGTACAAGCCGTCGCGATCAATCACGAACGCGTGAAATGGCAGGTGCTCGATAAGACGTTGCAGCCGGATTTCGATTACCTCGGCAAAGTGCTCGATGCGGAGTTCCAGGTGATCAGTCGGTCGCTCGACGACAAGGTTTGGATTGTCGTCTATCGCGTCTCGGATGGGCCCGCACGGTATTACGTCTATCAACGGGGCAAGAAGCCGGAAGCGAAGTTCTTGTTTACAAGCCAAAAGTCGCTCGAAGGTTTGCCCCTGGCCAAAATGCATTCGCGGGTGCTCAAAGCGCGCGACGGATTGGAGCTCGTGAGTTACTTGACGGTGCCCAAAGCGTCGGATCCCGATACCGATGGCAAACCGGACAAGGCTGTGCCGATGGTTCTTTTGGTGCACGGAGGGCCCTGGGGGCGGGATCAATATGGTTACAATCCGATGCATCAATGGCTGGCGAATCGAGGTTATGCCGTATTGGCGGTAAATTTCCGCGGGTCGACGGGATTCGGCAAAGGGTTCGTCAATGCGGCGGACAAAGAATGGGCCGCCAAAATGCACGACGACCTGCTCGATGCGGTCAAATGGGCGGTGGACGAGAAGATCGCCGACCCGACAAAAATCGCGATCATGGGCGGAAGTTACGGCGGCTATGCGACGCTCGTGGGTTTGACGTTCACGCCGGATACGTTCGCGTGCGGCGTGGATATCGTCGGTCCTTCCAAACTGCAAACGTTGCTCGAATCGGTGCCCGAATATTGGAAGCCGATGCTCGACGAGTTCACGCACCGAATCGGGGATCATCGCACCGAAGAAGGGCGCAAGTTCCTGGCTTCGCGGTCGCCGCTCACGTTTGTCGAGAAAATCAAGAAACCTCTGCTCATCGGCCAAGGCGCCAACGATCCGCGGGTGAAGCAGGCGGAGTCGGATCAAATCGTCAAAGCAATGCAGGAAAAACACATCCCGGTCACGTACGTGCTTTATCCGGATGAAGGGCACGGATTTGCTCGCGCCGAGAACCGGTTGTCGTTTAATGCCGTCGCGGAGACGTTCCTCGCGCAATGCTTGGGCGGTCCGTACGAACCGATCGGCGACGACTTCAAAGGCTCCACCATTGCGGTTCCCGCAGGCGCCGAAGGCGTGTATGGTCTGAAGGACGCGTTGTCGAAATAATCGTGGGCCCGCTCTTCGCGGTTTTCACCCCGGAGCGGGCTTTCTCTTCAGCGGCGTGTTCCATTTCGGCGAAAAAAAGCGCACGCACGAGGGTTCATTGGCCGCGAGCGGCTTGGCATTGGCCCAAATCCGAGCGATGGGGGAATTCGCTTTCAAAATGCCCGCCCGCACGAGCGCTCCCCATTGAATGACCGGACCTTGCATTTCCAAAAACGCGCCCACCGTGGCTTGGTTGCGAATCAAGACGGCCAATCCGTCCGGTAAAACCAAAAAAGAAGGATCGTGAATCGACGACGGTTCGTAGTCTTTCGACGTTTCTTCGACGTGTTAACCATCTTTGTCCGACGGTACGCCCTGAATGTCCCGCTCGTGCCACCATTCATCGCCGCCGTCGAGCGTTTCAACGACAAGTTTCATGCACGACTTCACCACCGGACGCATCGCTTTGCCCGAGCTAACGATATCGGCAAGCGCGAGTTTTCGGCCCGTGGGAACATCAACACTGATTGCCGCCGCAGCCGCATTAAACTCCCCATGCGCCGCAGGCCCGAGGTACACATACCCGTTTTCGAGAATGCTCAGTACGCCGGATTCGTTCATTTCAATCGAATAATATCCCGTGACGTGATTGTCCGTCCCTCGAGGACACGTTTGCACACGTTTTTCAGCGTCGGCTTCGTCCAACCATCGAAACTTGAGCTTCAATTGCGCATTGATGAGCCCCGCCCGCGAAACATCGCCCAGCCCAAACACCGCCGGATTGCGCACATCCCAATGACATGACGGCTCATCTTCGACCGATTTGCCAATGACACGCCGACGCTCGAAAATGCCCACGGCTTTGGCATTTCGCGGCGCCAAGGTGAAGTTGCGTGTCGTTTTTCCCTGCTTCCACGAGCCGGAGAGTATTCCCGTATCCGCCGCACAACGCCCTTCGATTTGCCCTCCGCGTTGACCGTCTTTGCTTTCTTCGAGCGTAAAGGTTCCATCCGGACGAACAGAGCCGCGAAGAGCGAGTTCCCCAGAACCATTGTCGTAGGCGACGACCCCTTCGAGGACCGAATCTTTGCGGTTCAATTGCACCGACCACGGGCTGTCGCCGACTTTGCCGCGATAGTTGCGTGAAAAATCGCAAGGGGCCGAGGGAGCATCCGCATCGATCGTGCCGGCCAGAAGGTCGAGTCCGACCGAATCGTCGCTATCGGCGGAAGGCGGAGGAGTTACGACATTTGCCGAGGGCGCCGGTGTCGCGGTTGCTGCGTTTGTCGTGGGCAACGAGGGCGACGTGGACGTCGACGCCGAGACCCCAGGCACAGGCGTCGTGTGAGAACCGTTGGGCGGCGGATTTTGGCATCCGGCGATCAGGAAGGCGGAAACAACGGTGACGGTCGATTGCGACAAGCGGCGCATGAGCATCGTGATCCTTCGCGTGCACATTGCGGCCAAACACGGGCCGGTGTCAAGCGTTTGTCGGAACCAGTGCGCGCCGGATCAATGAACCTCGATCGGCAGCTCTTCCCGTTTCACGAGCGCCCCGGTCTTTGAAAACGTCGCCCGCACGGCGTATTCGCCGCGATGCATGAGCGATACGGTGATGGTTGCGGGAATATGCCTCGGCGCGCAGTCCGCGCCCGGCGGCGCATAGCAATTAAATCCTCCTGCATGCGGATCCGGATTGGGCGCTTCGCGTGAGAGCGTTTGCGTGAGGCTCGCATAAAAGCCCACGCGGAGTTCTTCGGCCTTTTCGTCCCAGGTGGCGTGAAAACCGGCCTGGTATTGATCTTGTGGTACCGCCGCGCCAAACGATTTGTACGTCGGCTCCTTCTTCATTTTTTGCGTGATTGCCGCGACCAGCTGTTCGCGCCAACGCTTGCCTTCGGGGCTGGTTTCCGTAGCGAGCGGCGTGAGAAATCCGCTCAGCACCGCGGTCGGATCGAGCGGCACTTCTTTTGTCTTATCGAGAACTTCTACGTCGGACGCAATGAAGTGCAGTCCGCCGCCGGCACCAAGACCGTTGTTGACACGTAAACGCACGATATGGGCGGCATTGACGAGTTTCCATGGATTCGCAATTTGCGGATCAAGCATACTCGAAAACGTCGAGTACGGTTTCCCGTCACCGCCGCTCACTTGAAGATTGAGCGGGTTCTTCCCATTGGGTATCGCGAAGTAAAGAGCACGAAAACCGTCGTCATTCCGCGCAAAAAGATATTCGCCGCTCGTCACCGGTTGTGCGGGAGCTGCAATGGCGAAACCACTCCAACTGAGGATCGGAACGGCCAAAGACGACGTGACCAAAAGGCCCGTCACGGTTCCGTTCAAACAGGTCCAATGGTCTGCCGGGGAAATTCGGGAGAAAAGATGGCTCGTCGTGGTACCCAACGAAGAACGCGGCGCCGGCATTCGGTCCGGACACACAAAATTGGCCGCCGCAACCGGTGCTGGCGCGGAAGAATCGGCGGCGACCACCACCGGATTGGACGCTTGCCCCTCACGCGAACGCGTGTCCGTTGGAGGAGGACTCGACGCATGAATGTCGGTCACGGACGCATCGGCGGCAACTTCAAGGGGCCGCGTGCTGAAGTTTGCCCCATTGCCGGCTTGTTGCAGGGGTGTCGTGGTTGCACAAGCCGTGGCGAGGTTCGCGAGAACGCCAAAAACGCAGGGCGCGAGGCGGGTTTGTCGGGTGCACGAAGGCGGGAACGAGCGCGACATGCGGGCAGCGTAAAGGATTCTTTTGGGCGAAGCAATGGAGCATTGT
>CAYSYX010000126.1:0-7729 GCA_964435055.1 uncultured Polyangium sp.
TGCGTCAACCGAGCTTCCGTCGACCCTTCTTTCGTCACGACAGATAAGCGTTCCCCGGACAAACCAATGCGTCCGCCTTGGGTTTGCACGTACAGAGGCATCTTGTCATCCCGGGCCGGATGCAAGCGACGAATCTCTGGCTCATCGTTTCGATCCGCCAAACCCCAGGGATCGTTTTCCAGCGGCCCCAGCAAATCGTCTTCAATGCCCGCCCGTCGAGGTTCTTCCACCGGCTCGTCATCGGCGTCCACCTCGTCCGAATCGAGCTTCAACCTCCGCAACAAATTCGTTTCATCGGGCAAACAGATCCCCACGAGCGAACAACCATTGCATTTTGGACTATCGACCAGCGGTGGAGGTAATTCTTCCGCGGCGCTCAGGACTTTGGCGCGCTTTACGGCATCGAGCGTCGTTTGGATCAAATCGTCACCGATCGTAATGGCCACACGTTGTTTCGACGCCGCGAAATAGATCGAGCCTTCTTCGCATGTATACCCATTCTCGCGCAAGAGCAACACTTGCGCACATATTTGCGCCCGCTCGGGCAGATAAGCCCCTTCGGGCAAGTCAGGAGCTTTCCCGCGTTTGTATTCAATGGGCAACACGCGCCCCGACGCGTCTCCTTCCACGATATCGATTTTCGCCGTTATCCCAAGACGCTCCGACGACAGCCACACACTTCGCGCCTCGTACGGCGGAGGTTCCACCAATTCGACGGGCTCGTCTTCTTCATCCGGAGCGTCTTTTTTTCGTTTCTTGGATTTGGCTTCCTCGGGTGTTGGGGGCAATCGCCCGCCGGGTTTGTCTGGTCGCCGATGGACGGCGCGCCCGTCCACGGTGAACCAATTGTCATCGAATTCGCCTTGGCACCATTCCAGGTAAAACAGGCGTTCGCAATAGAGCACTTCATTGATCATACGCGCGGGCACGAGCTCGGGCGCATCGGTGATGACGGGCAAGCTTAAACCCAGGTGTTTTGCGCGAAGGCGCGGTTGGCCGTGAACGTCGGCCGCGAGCGAGCGGCCCGTGCTTGAATCGGACATGCAATCCTCCCGTTTGGTTTGTCACGGGCGAGGATGCATCAAGCGAAGAAAAGAGGGAAAGTTTTACGCGACGATTTTTCTTATGCGGGGACGAACTGGCCGAGGCCAAAGTGGGAAGCATACCCGAGGGCAATGGGACCCATCACAGCTTCCGCGAACGTCAAGCGCAGACCAAACGCGGCATCGAGCGGCGGGCGTTTGGCATGGTCGTACCGCCATCGTCGAAAATGACGCCATTTCGAGGACAATGTTTCATTGGCCCTTCCGGCATCGGCCCCCTCCGTTTCGTCGGCCAAACGTACGGTGAGGGCTCCCGACCGCCAGAGAGACCAAAATCGTTCTGCATGAGCCCATCCGCCTTCGAGCTGCACTTCAACGTTTTGAACTGCGGGCAACCCTCGCGAGACGCACTCCGCACGTATTTGACCTTCCAACGAATTCGTTCCGCGCTCCTTCAGGAACCTTGGCGGCACGAAAGGAGTTTCGCTGATCCATACCCGATTTGTCTCGAGCTGGCGGACATGCGCATGAAAATCTGTTCGATGACCCAATCCCACGAGCGAAACGAAGAGATCGGGATTTTTCTTGTGCCGGTCGGCGAATAGCACCCGCACGCGACGCAAAGCGCGAACGGCTGCGTCATCAAGGCCCATCGGCGTGTGCAAAAGCAAATGATCCAATCGCCCCTCGCGCGCATCCAGGCAGAGCGGCACCAACGTTACATGGCGATGCCCGTCGAGAGGTCGCCCGGATTCGTCGCACCCGGACAAACATGGCGATGCTCGACCATCTTCCGCGGACTTGCGCACGAGCGTGGCGTGAAGCTTTTCCGTCCAACGCAATGCTTCCGTAAAGCGCGGCAAAACTTCGCCGTGCACGGTATTCGATGATAAAGCCAGAAGCGCCGTGTCTGCAGAAGAGCGTTCTACCGTTACGGGTTTTCGATCTGCCGGCAAGGTCGTGAGGGCACCACGCGAACGCCAATACGAAACCCACCTGGTTCCCGGCGGTTGATTCCACCCTTGTTTTTGCAAGGTTGCCGTATCCGCCGCCAAAGCCGTCACGATATTGGCCGGGAAAAGTCCCTCGATGGTTTCCAATTCTTTCTTGGACAAACCCTTGGCCCCTTTTCTCGATTTTTTCCCCGCGTCGGATTCATCGGTCGTGTTGGTCGAACGTTTTCGTTTTTCCTGCTCGACCGCCTGATCCCGCCAAACCACCAACTCTTTGGGTTCGAGGGGGGCCAACAAGGGTACCCGATCGTAATGAGGCCCGGGGGCCGATTCGCTTGCCGCACACGGATCGAGCCCTTCAGGAAACGAATCCACCCGTCGGGCGTCAATCCAGGATTCCGCGCGACCGAGATAAGACCAAACGCCGAGCAACGCATCGAAGAGCCGAAGGACATTTTCCGATGGATTCACATCCCACGCAATGCCCAGAACGTCTTCATCACCTCGACCGACGTAGGCAAAGGCATCCAGCACTTTGCTCGTGGAGCCTTTGAACTGGGGCATGTAATGCCGCGTGTGCGCCGCCGTTGCCGCAGGCAAGAAAAACGTCGGCAAACACCTCGCGAGCGATTCGAACAATTCAATCGCCTCGGCGGGAACCGAAGGCCATCCCAGGCGATTGAATCCGACGGCCAGAAGAGCGCGATAGAGGCGCCAAGGACTCGGCGGCCATTCCACATCGCCTTCGTTGACATGCCGTCCCCAGGGCGTTGCATGGTGTCGACCGGATGGGAATTGCACCAGTACGCGCAACATCGTCATCCCTCGAAAACGACGCGCGTCACGCCTCGTTCGCCTGAAAACCTGTTGCTGCATGCGGCAATGGCATTGGGCAATTCCCGGACGAGTTCGGCATACGATGGTAAAACGAAACCTTCTGGTCGTTTGATGATGGGATTTCCGACGACTTCCAAATCGCAAGCCGTACGCAAACGCATTCCGCCATCGATGAGCGCACGAATCTTGAAGAGGGCCACGAGCACGAGCATCCGCGAGACGTCTGCTCCCAAACGATAACCGCGAATTTGAGCCAAGTCGATGTTGAAATAGGCCACGATTTTCCCGGCCGTATATTCATCTCGGGCAAATGGCACATTGCCAAACCCTTTGCCCGTGTCGCCGCTGGGATTGACTTGATCGTTTTTCACGCCGCCCGAAGCCGCCACCTTGACGTTTTCCGCTTCGATGAATGCCGAGAGCACCCGTTCGATCCGCAATCGTCCTCCGGCAAGCTCGGTTTTTGCCAAAAACAATCCGTGCAGCAGCGAGCCCACATCGTATTTGATCACCATATCCGCCAGCTTTTGGCGATCGATGGTCCCCGTGGAAAACGTATCGCTCTCTTTTTTCAGCCGCTGGATGAACGACGTGTCCTTGCTTTCCAGGATATAGGGCGAGTTGAGGCGATGGGCTTCCGTCAACGAGCTTGTCAAATATGAACCATCTTTCCTGTCGACCCGTACGTACGACAAACCTTGCAATGGTTTGACCAAGTCCTGTTTCTCGTGATCCCAGCACCCCGCTTCGAGTCGAGTGCCCATGCTGTGGGCACGTTCGACGAGCCAGCGCGTACCGTCGTTCGTCTCGAATACGGCGGCGCCCAAGTCGGGAAAACCCGTCGGTTGAAAGCGTTTTCCTTGCACGGGCTGCAATACGCATTCAACAAGCAAACGCGACGGCTTCGGGTCATTTTCGGGCAACAAACATCCTAGATCAATCGCCATGGTCGAGTCTCCTTCTGCTTCGTCGATTCATGAAGTCTTTCAAGTTGGTGTCGCATCGGCCATATCCGGTTTGGCCAGAACGTCTTTCAGAATGAATACATCCCGTTCACTTATGGGAATCGTTATCGATGCCGCCAAGCGGCGAGCCAAGTCCGCGCTGCCCATGAACGTGCGTACTTTTGGACGAACGCCGCGAACTTCGAGTCCCCGAAGGGCTGCATTCGCAGCATCTTGCAGACGCCCAGCCAGAAGCAATCGCAAGGGAGCGGGATCACCGCGCGTGGACAAACCAGCCGCCGGACGGGCCAAATACGCCAGACGAAACACCGCATGCAAGGGCAAAGGTTCGCGTGAGCGCGGAGGCAATGGAACTTCTTTCCACGCGTCATCCCCAAGCGCCATGAACGCGCGTGCAAATAGTCCGACGCGCGTTTCGTCGACACGTCCCTCCAAAAACGCAGCAACGTCGTCCAGGCTTGCGAAAGCCCGCCCCTGCAACGGAAAGAGACGCACACCCGCTTGCGATGCCTCGACGACACGGCGCATCGCCACCTGCCCCAAGTCGGAAATCAAGTCCCGCCCTGTCCACACCACGGCCGGATCCTTGCGTAACCCATCGGCGGTCACGGCAAAACGCTCCCGGTCCTTTTCGTAGGTCAATGGAAAACAATGCTCACGTATAGAACCGAATTTCGTATTCGGCCCACGTTGCGATGCAATCGCCAATCCAAGCCGCGCCTCGACCGAGCCATCGTGCGCCACGTCTATCCAGCCCGGCGACAACCGAGGTACGGGACGCAAATGCGAATCGGCAACGAGTTTTGGACGGCGAACGAGTACCTCTTCCGCGGTAGCCATTGCGGACAACAAATCCATGAAATGGCTCCGCGGTGCGTCTTTGCGACTTACTTCGAGCAGCGCATTTTGCAATCGACGCACGATTCGCGATAAACTTGCCGGAGGATTCTTCGCGCGCGCCTCGTAATTCTGCAAAGCTCGAATCCAGGGAAAAATCTGGTCCACCAGGTCGATGTTCGGAACGGGTTCGACGTTGAATCGTCCCAACGGAACGGCGAAGTTCGACAAACCATTCCGTTCGATGTACCCATACCGGGCGAACGAGGTCACACCTCGCGCAGTTCCAAGCCTCGCAATGGCGAGCGCTGCGTCCACTGGGGTTTCCGCGGCTTTGGCTCCGTTCTGAATGCGCCCCTCCAGAAACAAATGCTCTACTTCGGCGAGCAATGTGGGAGCACCCCAGAGCGGCATCCATTGTTCACCACGAGCGTTCTCCGTCGCCGCGCCGGCATAACCTATCGATTGCGTTTTCACTGCAAACGGAGCCGCAGCTTCGGGAAGTCCAAACCCTTCGAGTCTCCTTACGGCCGCCACTTGAAAGAGAACTGCGCCTTCGAGCATCAGCACGAAGTCCCAAGGATTGACCAGAGATGCACCGGAAAAACCCGCCGTTGCATTGGCTCCTCCCGCGTTACCCGGAAAAAATTGGCCCACGGCATATTTCTTTTGCGCCGAGGTCGGCCGCCCGAACAATGCCGCTCGCAGAAGGTCGTCCGTTCCGGCCAATGGTTTTCCCGTGGACGCATTGAACAGCTCGACGATACGTTGCATTTGATTGTTCGTGAAATCCAACCGACCGTCATTGCCGCCCGACCCCAAAAGCGCGGGATATTGTGCCGAGTCCTTTCCCGTCAAGACAACTGCTGCGTCGAGCCAATCCAGCGGTTCTTCCGGCAATGCTGCGCGGAGTGCCTGGAGCAGTTCCGCCTTTTCGTCTTTTTCGGGTCGTTCCTCGCGACGCCCCACGATACGCTGCGCGGTCTCGATGGCTCGGCGATAAGACGCGAATCGCGGAGTATCGCTCTTGGCGAGGGCCTCAATGCCCTCCTTCGTGTCCTTGGGGTAAAACCCGCTTCCACCGTTCCAAGGACTGATGAGCGGCGTTGGAGCGTAACGTTCCAAGAAAAACGTTTCGAGCTCCGCCTCGTTCAATTTCGTCACCAAACGAAACACATCATCTTTCCAAAAGCCGCGAGCTTCCGGATCCGCTTGTTTCGCCACCAAGCGAAAAATGCCCAATGCTTTCAAGTAATACGCAAGCGGCGCCGGCGCCGTGCCCGCAAGGGAATGCATCAATAGGTTCATCCGAGCGGATCCTCCGTGACGTATTGCGATGCTCGTGCGTCGGCCGCACGCAGAATCGCTTCCAGGTAAGCCAAGACAAATGGTCCGTATTCCTCGAGCAGCATCGATACGCGTTCGCCCCAACCGGCGCCAAAACGCCTCGATACGCCCATCATTGCCGCGTCGAGGGAAAGCGGAAGATCGGGAAGCGCTTCCACGCCGCCGGATTCGGTGCTCAACAACAAACCAGGTACGACGTCACCGTCGACGATTCCAAAAATACCGCCATGACCCTTTTCTTGATCATGCGGCGTACTCGTCCACCGACAACGCACTTTGCCGTGATGCGTACACACCAACCAGGCGACCAGGTTAAATTCGGAGGCGGACAAAGCAGCAATTTCTCGAGCCGGCGCATGCGCACCCAATCGTTCATCCAGCGGAACCATTTCGGCCGGTGTACCAAGGAGTTCGAGCAGTTCCTCGTGGGGCCCGAGCATTGCGGCGTGTTTCGGGACCGTTCGTCGAAGCAATTCGAAAAGCGCCAAGGTACTGGCAAGCTCATGCCGGAAGCCTGGTCGATCCGGATATGCGGGCCGCTTCCAAGCATGTTCGGGAGCTTTGGCCAAGTCACGTCGTTGAGCCAATACGCCGCCATTCGACCGAGCATCTTTCAGAATGGCATATTGAAAGGTTTCATGTGCTTTGCCCGCATCGTGCCAGCGCCCCGCCAAATGCAGTAGATACAGAATCCGCTCGGGCAAACCCAATCCTGCACCGATGTCCCGCGCAAGCGTTCCGGTCTCCCGCCCGTGCGTAGCAATCGTTTTCCAAGCGAATTCCGACAAACGCTCGTCATTTTCGGACTCCGACGCCATCACCAGTTTTCGCGTGGCCTCGTCCACGGGCTCGGCGGACAATGGCACGGGGACAACAGGATCCGTAGCCTTCGGGTTCCATCCGACAATCGAGTCATAACCGCCATAGTCACGCGGCAAAAGCACGGTCATCGACGGCACGATACGCAGGGGATCTGCTTTACGCCATTCGCCTTCGATGTAATCGAGAACGAATGCCGTTTTGCTCGAGTCCTTCAAAAACTTGCGCAGCTCCACAATCGACACCGGGCAAAGTTCTTCTCGACGTACCGGAGCGATTTGATCCTTTTTGAACTTGGTTCCGCCGGGCACGTCGCGCCAAAACACGCGGGCATCCCGTTCTTCGCCGGACCGAATGTATCGACTGACGTCCAAATCCACGCCGGTCAAATCCGGCGTCGTATCGAAAAGATCGTCGAGGTCCCGGCGGCGGAGCACGTGTGCAGGATTGAACGCGTAAAGTTTTTCGAGAAAAGCAGCATCGCGCGCGAGCAAACGCTCTTCGAATGCTTCGAGCGACTTGGGCGACACGTCTGGAACCCCGTCCCTCATAAGCCGAGTCAAAGCTTCATCGGCGGCGGCGAGCGACTCGGATTCGTAAGGAATCGAATCGGCCAAATCTCCGATGACGAATACTTCACCCGTTTCTCCGGGATATCGTGCGCATCGGCCAAACCTTTGCACGAGGCTCGACCACGGGCAAATGTCCGTAACGAGTACGTGGGCGGAGATGTCGACTCCCGCCTCGACGACCTGCGTAGCCACGAGAATGCGCCCTCCTCGAGGTACCGGCGCGTTCCGCTGGAGAAAATCGGACCAACCCGTGCGTTCAAAGCCTCGAAAGCGGCTGTGCACGAGGCGAAGATCCAAGTCTTGGGCGTCGGCGCGAAGCTTGCGACTTTTACCTTTGCCTTCGTATCGCGCGTCAT
>CAYSYX010000126.1:7739-20593 GCA_964435055.1 uncultured Polyangium sp.
GGCACGAAAGGTTTCGACGGCCCTTTCGACCAGATTCACGACGACGAGGGTTGTTTTTCCCGGACGATGCTTTTCGCGAACAAGCGCGGCGATGTCCAAAGGCTTGGTGGTTTTCTTTTGGCGTTCCACGGATTTTCGCACATCCCACAGGGGTCCCACGCGTTCTTCGGCTGGTATGCAGATTTTATTTTGCGCGAGTATTTCCGTGGCCGAGGCGTGATCAATCGTGCCGAGCCATTTGTCTTGCAGCGTTGCACTCATCCACCAGGAAAAACAGGGACGCAGGGAGCCCCCGGAGCGTAATGCATCACGTGCGCGAAATGCGGCAAGCTGGGTGCTCGTGGGCAAACCCATATCCATGAGTTGCACTTCGTCGAGAATCCAAAGGGTATCTTGATGGAGCAGGCCAAAGTCGAGGGGCCAGCGGGCGCGACCAATGGAGTAACCTCGGTTGAGGGCGCGAGAAAGAAGCATGTCTTGGGTTCCTACAAGTACCGTAGGTTTTTCCGGATATAGCTCCCAACGATCATCTGCCGCACCGCCCATGAGAACATGCACATCGATGCTCGGCGCGGTGGTTTTGCACCATGCTTGAATCGTGCGCGCCGATTGTTCCACGAGCACGCGCATAGGCAAACACAGCGCCAAACGTGTCGGCCAGGCGCGATTGTCAAGACGTACACGATGGTGGAGCCATGGCAAAACAGCACCCGCGGTTTTTCCAAAACCTGTTGGGATCCGCAAAAGCCGATCCCGACAAACATCATCCGCGCCAAGGGATGCTTGCCACGCATGAGGCTGAAACCCGGCGATCTCGCGGAACCAAGAAGCGAAATCCTTCTCGTGCAGTTCTTTCATTGTCATGGCGATCGGTTGTGCTCGTTACGCAGGTTAGGTTGCGGTGTCAACTACGTTCTTTCTACCCATGAAAGATGCCGGACAGAAGAGAAGCCAACGGTCGACGGGGAATTTTGGCAGTCGTTGGTGAGAAAAAGCACAGGAAACACGCAAAAACACAACTGCGAAGGTCGATCCGAACCTGGATCGAGGTCTTCATCCGACGCGCAGGCGTCGATCCCAAGGTGGAGTGCACGTTCCTGTTGTTTGGATCCTCGTTCGACTCCCGCCATCAACCTTTTTGCTCCGCCGCGCGTAGCATTTGAACCCACGCTTGCTCTTTTCGGTCATCGAGCCATCTGGGTTTTAGCCTCGCCATGAGGTCTTTCGCCACCCTTCGTTGGACGTCCTCGGGAAGTTTCGCAAAAACCGTCTCGATGAGGTGCTTTGCATTGTTCGGCCCAATGTTTTTCTTGAGGTTCTCCGCTTCGACAAACGCATTTTCACGCGCTCGTTTTTCGTTCGCCACGCGTGCTTCGTTTGCTTTGCGCTCGGCTTCGATCCGTGCTTCCTCGGCCATTTGCAAAGCTTCGGCACGCTGCTTGGCTTCCAGCGCCGCTTTTTCCTGCTCTTCTTTTCGCCGCAATTTCATCCGCCCATATCCGGCCGCCGTTTTTGCCCCAATGCCTTCCTCCCACAAAGCTTCCGCCAGAATCACCAGCGCTTTTTCCGTCCATTCCCGCGGACCTTCCAGCACAATCAAATACGTCCCGCGCGCCGTAACAAATGCCACCGGATTGGGACTGTCCCAATCGGCCGGAGCCTCCGGACCACCCCCGTAATACTTCGGATGATGCACCGTCATCACGTCCAAATCGAGTGGAATGCCGGCGCCCTTCTCCGCAACGAGCAATGCATCGTGAAACGTCACATACCCCGCCTCGTCCGTCGTGCCAAACATGATTTTATGCGCCGCGCCGTCTTTCTGCCATTCATCACCGACAAACAGCCTCTGCGCCGCAGACCTGGCCAATCCTTTCAGCGCCGAGCCTGGAATGTACGGGACACCGTAGGTCCGATGCAACGTAATGGCCGTTTCGAGAACGGATTCGGCGCCAAGCCCCACGACCATACGCCCCTGCACGACGGCTTCGTCGCAAACCATTGCGGTGTTTTCCGCGACGAGCTCTTTCCAGCGCTCGAAGTGGGCTGCGTATTCGGCGGAAACTTTCACGGTATTCGTGACTTTTTCGATGGTTTCAGCGTTGTTGCCATCGGCCTCCAGATTACGCGAAAATCGCTCGAGCCACAATCCCGCATGGGTCGACTCGCATGCGTTGACCGACTCCAACACCTCGCGACGCGTCGACGGTTTTTTGGGATTTTCATGACGACGCGCATTCATGACTTGACTCCCTCTTGCGGTTCATCAACGAATTCCGCACGTACAAGGCGTGAGTACCAATGCGCCACGGCCAGCGCTTCACGCGTCAGGCGCAAATATTGGGCGAGTTCTTTGGTTCCGCGCACGCGGTCGCATAACGCGTCGCCCATTGACAGCTTCTTTTCTACGTTTGCTTTGATGGCCGGGTCGATCCGCTGCAATTGACCGCCCAGGTGATCCAAGAACATCGCATGAGCATTGGGTTTGTCTTTCGATGCTTTGCCCGCCTTGGCCTTCAAGAAATGAAGAGCTTGACACAACCCCGCCGAGCGAATCATTGCGGCCAATTTCATGGCCAAGGATTTGTATTCCCCGCCCAATGCCGGACCGAGCTTCTTGACTTCCCCCACGTCTTCAAAGGCTCGTGAAGCACGGATTTGTTCGAGCATCATTTTGCACCAGCCTTTCCGGATGCGTTTGGCGTGGAAATCCCAGTAGCGATCCGCAAACCGCACATACCTCGGCCAACGGTGCCTTTGCCGCCCAATTGCACCATCTTCGCGTCTTGGGAAAACGTTCGTAAACCATCGATGAGATCTTTGCCGCTTTTCTCCAATCGCTCCAAGCGCTCATTGACGAATTTCTTCGAGACGTCCGACGCTGCCACCAGGCCGTATAGCACCGATTCGGTAGGCAAAGATTCTTCGTACCAAAGCTGGCCATCCGCAACGGTTTTCGTTTCCTCTTCCAATTTGATTCGCGCCACAACCTCCGTAGCTGTTTCCAAAAGCAACGACATCACGTCGTCATGAACGATGCACAATCGCTCCCGAAACGTTTCACACCATTGCTCGTCATTCACGAACAAGATTTTACCTATTTGATTCGCAAGCTGATCAACCAAATCTTTGGCGTGGGCCTCGAAGTCCAGATCCTCGAGAATGACGCGTTTGGACGTGCCAATTTCCGCCTTGATGGCCGCTTTGGTGCCCACGAAGCATTTGCCTTCACCGTCGAGTTTGTCTTTGAATACGAATTCGTTACGCCCTCCTTCTTTCGCATCCCTCGCAAACCGCTGCAACAAATACGGCGACGTCACCCACGCAAACGTCCCCGCAATGCTGCGCACCGGAAGCAGCAACAAGTGCGCATCCGAGAATTGGACCGCTCCGGCAAACTCCGCGGCATTCTCCGTATCCGGTCCGAAAATCGTGTGTTTGTCAGGCCGACCGTATCGAGCGCGCAACGCGCCTTTGATCGACGATCCCGGCACGAGCGGAATCCCCGTTGGGCGTTCCCGCGCAATGGGCAAATCAATGGCCCCGACGGATTGTCCCGTCCCGGCGTGTAATGGCGAAAGAGCGTGGATGAAGTAGAGTGCAGTGTTCATTTCTTGGTATCCTGTTTGAGAAGTTCAACAAATCGGGCGAGTGGATCCTGGTTTCCGGCCAGTGGCGCGATGCTTCGAGCCTCCGATGAAACAAGGTTGTGAGGAGCGGCAAAGTTTCGCTTGTCCGTGACGACAATCGTGCCTCCCGGTGGTAGCTGCAATGGCAACACGAGCGCCATTGCGCGATATTTTCCACCATCCCGGATCGGACGAAGAATCAGCGGAGAAGCCATGCGATCGAATTGTGACGGCTTGATCGTGCAATCGGCTGGGTCCGTCGCCCTATTTCCCCTGGCATCTCCGCGCGGCCCGTCTTTGAAATGGACAATGATTGGCAGGCCGAATTGCGCGCGCGGGAATTTGTCCACATGCACGAGCCGACGCGCGTGATCTTGATGCGCATCGCCTGTCAAGGCTCGAATCGTGTCCGCTTCCGGCCACTTGCTTCGACCAGGTCTATTGCCGCGTCCAGGATTGCGTCCAAGACTGCCTTGCCGGAAGTTCTGCAGCACGCCCAAACCATGCTTCCACGCTTCAAGGGCCGAATTCGGCGCATATTTCAGAGCTACGTCGAAAATCGCCCCGCTCAGCGAAGGAACCCCATCCATTCGTGGACCTTGGTATTTGGCCAATTGCGAGCGAATCTCCGGAATGGTTTGCGAACGCTCACAACATTCAATCGCGCCAAACCCACGACGGGTCCGCCCTCCCAAACCACCAAAGGTTTCCCAAGCCCACAGTGCCGCCTGAACGTCATCCTCGAGCACCGACGGGTATTCCAACTGTAACGCGAAGGTCAATTTCGTGTAATCGTGCAACGGCCCGGGAGTAACACCACGTTTGTTTTTGGGCTGGAGCGGAAAAGCGCCATACGCAATCTCGTCCATGCCAGAACATGCCTCCAAAACCGTCTTCTGCTGATTGTCACGAACTCTCTCGGCATGATGATACACCGCTGCGTTGGGGGCAGACTTGAAAGCATCCAGCTCACCTATTCGCAGGATAACGCGCGAAGGTTTCTCCGACGAACCCCAAATATCTTCCTCTCTTCGGCGTAATGCATCGACGTCTTTGCACTGCGACGGATTGCAGGCCCGCCACCAAAACCGCAATTGCCCTCGAATCGAGGCAACGCGTACCGGCGTCACTTTGTCGCGATCCTTCTGATGACGCATATTCTCATCACCATGGACCTTCACCCCGCCACCCATCACGTACGTCAAAAACCGATACGTTCGGGTTTCCCGCTTGATACCGCGTTGCTTCTCATCTTTGAGAATCAAATCCGCAGGTGCCCCAGGTTTCCTTCTCATCGTTTTTCCTCCCACACCCCCACCATGGCCAAGCCAAACCCGTCCCGTCGATCCTGCTCCGCGTCGCTCACGCATTGCAGCCACACACGCTCGAGCCACCCGTCAATCGCCTCCGGCGACGCCTCGCCCAAGTCGACAAAGTACACGCTCCCCGCCGGCGCCAATCGTCGCGTCGGCTTTTCCCCGCGCGCTCCAAGCGTCATGTCCCAGCCCGAAACCACCACCGGCCGGCCCACGCACGCGCCCGCGATGTTCGCCCGCTTATCACCCAACGCCCACAACGTCTGCCCCATGTCCGGCAAGGCCCCGTCACAAAACATCGCCGGCGTGAGCAGCACGATGCGCGCCTTTTTCTGCGTCAACACCGATTGCCGTATTTCCTCCGGCAACGTCGGCCAATCCTGCTTCGACGTCCGCCATCGCGCTAACCGCCGCTCGCCACCCATCGGCGCAAGTTCGTCCCGTACATCCACCTGCTGACCCGCCACGGTTCCCGGCTCCGTTCGCAGCGACAATGCAAAATGGCGCGTCTTGCCAAACCGCCCCTGCGCAAACCGCAGACCTTTCGTTTGAAACAACCCGCCATCTATCGCAACACGCTCGCCCGGTTGAATCACCACGTGCACGCGCGTCTCCGTAGGCAAGCCTTCGATACCCAATTCATCCAGCGCCGGCACCTCGCGCGAAACACGCCCCGTCTCGAGCCAATGCAAAAATTCCCGCTGCGTCCAGAACACCGGCGCCTTCTCGAATGGTTTGTCCGTGCTTTCTTTCGCCTCATGAGCGGGACCAATCGGGCGCAGCCCCGCCTGAACGAGCGAATCCATTTGCGCCTCCGCGCCGAGCTTTCCCGGAACCAGCGCCCGCACTTCGACGTGGGTCACGCGGTTGTTTTTGTCGCGTTCTTTCGGAAACACCGTGGCGTCCCGAGGTGCCGGAAACAGATACTGCACCGGCCGGTCCTCGTGTTCGGCATCGATTTCCGCGAGAATCGGCCCGTGAACGGGAACCTTGCGCAACGCTTCGCACGCCGCGTCATTTCCAGCGAAAAGGAATTCCCCATTTCGACTGGCCATACGCGTGCGCACCGCGCCCGCCGTGGTCGACGGAAAAGGAAACGGCAACGTCTCAATCGACGCATCCCCGCCAATGGGTTTGCCATCACGAACGATCAGCGGATCCCGCGGTCCAATCAACAACGTTTTCATGCGCGTGCCTCGGCTTTCTCCGCAATGGCGTCTTGTTTCCGCGGTTTGACCTCGCCCTCGGCGATGTCTTTCGCATCGGCAATGATCCGAGCAATGAGCAACCGTTCGGCGAGTTTTTCCGGAACATTCAGCAATTGTTCCCTGATCGGCTGGTCCATCTCGGACTTTTCACCGTGTTTGGGCCGTTTACGCAGCAAGATGCGCTCCGTTTCTTTGCGCACCAGCTGCTGCAACGTCGCGACGTGTTCTTCTTTGGCGTTCGCAAGCAGTGCGTGCAATTCGAGCAATTCGTGCGCAATGCCGTCCGATATTTCGTCGTGCCGATGCCAATCGGCGAACTGCAAAATCTCTTCATTCACGGAGCCCCACGTACCGCACGCCATGGTCGGAGGTCCCGAACGTTTATCCACGACAATGGCGAGGGCATTTTTCCCGGGCTGGGCTTTCGCTTCCTTTTCGGCTTTGCGCGCCAATTCCAACGCGCGACTCATCGGCTCGATGAAATGGCAAATCGCAATGCCCACCGAAAGCGTCGGCGAGTCTCCCGCTTGATCCTGAAATTCTTTCAGTTTTTCCTTGAAATCGTCCGCCAAGGCCCGAGCGCATTCGATCACGCGATCGAGCGGCACGAACGCGAGCACGTCGTCGCCGCCCGAATAAATGAGTTCCCCGCGGTTCTCTTTCCCCTCGACAATACCTCGCGCCCCTTGGGCAAACGCGTCGAGCTGTTTGGACAAATCCCGATGTCGTTTCTCTGAATCGTGGTAGCCAATGGCTCTCCCCATGTTGTCACCATCCGCGAGCAACACGGCGAAATACGGATTGGGCTTCGGGAGTTTTGTTTGTTTGAAAAAATCCCGCAATGCATCTTGCGCCGCCTGCACATTTTTTCGGCGCTCGTCTTTCGGCTGGCCGTCGAACCATTCTTCCAGGCGCGTCTCCATCAGCAACATGCCGTCGTAACTGCCGAGCACTTGATGGTGTTTCGTTGCGGTTTCCTCGAGTTCCGCACCAAGTTCGCCAAGTTCCTCGATATAGGCATTCCACGCCTGCCGCACCGTGTTTTCATTCTGCTCGATCCGCCAAAGCAACGGCCCCGTCGCCAAGTGTGGCGTGCTCAAGAATTGGTGTCCCGTCGCATCTCCCGGCCGAGTCCCCAATCGTTTCAACAGGCCAACCCCGCACAACCTTTCATTCGGCTTCATGCGATACACTTTCCGCAGATGCTCGACAAATGCGGGATTGGGCTCCGACTCCTTCGTGCGCTTGTGCGCGTGAAAGGGTTCTTCTTGGAGAACGGATTCGCGTTGTCCATCCAGCGACGATTTGGGAATTCCGTGCTGGGCCGGCCACGGAACCGCATTCCAAAGCATCGTCCGTTTGCGTTGCGCCAGCAGCGACTCGGCCTCTTTCCGAGCGGCGGCATAATTCTCCCCGTCAATCGGAGCGGCCACCCAAAGAAACTCGATGAGGTCTTCCAGCTGCGTCTCGGCCATTTCGCGCTGGAGCATTTTTCCCCAGCGCGAGTTTTTCTCTTTGGTTTCGATATCGTCGAAAACCTTTTTCGCATGGACCATCAGACGAGTTTTCAACGCCGCATAAGCCGCGTCCGCGATGTCTTTCGGCGATGTTCCTTCCGGCACGATGGCCACGATCTTGTTGGCGACGGACGTATCGCTTTCTGCTGCGAGGTCCGCAATCTTTTTTATACCCGGAAAAACCAATGCGTCAGGATCGATTTTCTCGGCAATGGTTCGCGCCACGGTTTTGCTGAGGTCGCTCAGGAGCCACGAGCCGAACCACAAGTCGCGGCAGCGCCGAGCGGCGGCGATGAAGTCCTGAATGGGTCCGAGCGAAAGGATGAGCAAGCTTCGCATGATCAAGTTTCCTGCGTCCAAGGCATGAGTTTGGCGCGTTGTTCATCCACCACCGCATTCACTTCTTTGTGTGCGCGTTCGTGATTGTACGTGCGAATGGCCTCCAGAAGCGCCTCGGGATCGAAATCCTGGCTTTTGGTTGCCCGTACCAAAAGGCCATCCGCGGCAATGCACAGCTCCGTATCCTTCAGCGCATTGCGCACCATTTTTTCCCAGCGATGTTCATCGATCCAGCCCGCCAGCGGCGCAAGTTCCACCGTCAAATTCGAGCCCAAAAGCCGTTCGAGGTGCTTCACCGTTTTGATGGTTCGCGCGCGAGCCCATTGCACGTGCCAAAGCAAATACCGGCGCACGCGTCGTTCCGCGAGGCGAACCATGGGGCCGTCACCTTGTTCGGCTTGATCGAACGCGGCAATGCCCTGCAATACCCGGTCAATCCAATCGCGCAGAATCGCGCGCACATTCTCGTGCGCGTTCGCGCCACCGCGATCCAAATCCACCTGGACGAGCGTCTGCACCGCGAACACGTCCGCCAAGTAATCGATATGTTCCAAGACGAACCCGGCGCGGCCGATCAAAGAGTGATTCGTACTTCGTAACGATTGCCAGTCGTGCAGGACTTCATGCAAAAGCACGAGCTTGGCAAAATGTTTTTGCTCCTCCGGGGAACTCGAAACCAGCGCATGCAAAATGCCATCGCCAAGAAAACACTCTCCCTCGTGGACGCGAAGTTGAAAAGGTTGCTTGTCGACACTATCCGGTACGATCTTCAAATCGCGAAGCTTCATAATGAACTGCTTGCGCTGAACATCATTCAGAACAGCTTTGGGCAGGTGTTGCTCGCCGACGTGTTTCTGCAATTCGTCCAATGCCGCAACAAACGCCACGCGCACGCGCTCGCGATTTGCTTTGTCCTCCGGAGCTTGGGGAATCACGGGCTCCACGCGAGACACGAATGGCAACGCATAGACGTATTCGTATTCGTCTTTTCCGCGACGATATTCGGTGAGCCAGACGTCGCCGAGCAAGACATTGGGGCTCATTGCACGCCCCAGTGCAAACGCGATTTGGGTCGGCCCCGCGGGAAACAATGCCAAGCCATTACGCTTTGGACAATAACCGGAAAGGTTCGACATGAGGTTTGCCAATTGGCTGACGATGGCCGGCATGTTGACGTCGTCAATCGTCAACGCTTCGTACCGCCGTAATTGAAGAATGGCGCATACCGACGCATTCTTTCCTTCGATAAACGATTCGAACGGTTTGGAATCCTCGGAGCGCAGGGCTGCATCCACGACGATGCCGACGCGACCATTCGAGAGCAGAGGTTCTTTGGGAAAACCAATTTCCTTGTCGTAAATCTTGTGGTTGGGAACGTAACTCGCCAATCCGTCGATGGTGAAAGCCTCCCAATTGCCGGCGCCGGGCGGAGGATTCAGCACGACGACCTTTTGCACGGACTTCGTAAACAAAAAACCGAGATGCACGAATGCCGCCAGCGGCGCACGGCCCCCGACGTAAATCTCGACGGAATAATGAGGCCGCGCGGCGTCTTGAATCTCATGCACACGCAATGCGACCTTTTCAATCGCTTCGCCCATGTTGTGCCAATCGACAACGTTGGTCTGCGGGGGTGGTTTGAGTCTCGGCGCGCCAAACTCGCTCAATCGTAAGACCTTTAGCTCGCGACGTTCGCCCGGAAGAACTTTTTCCAGCGCCTCCTGTTCGACAGGATAAACATCCATGAGCACCAAGATTTGAACATCATTCTTCGCCATCTCAACCTCCCTCATCCCGTCCGTTCATGCATCGCATCCAATCGTTCGCGCACGCTCTTCATCGTCGGCCTCGATTTCGGAAGCTTATGCAACATCTCCGCAACCAGATCGCGCAAATCCCGAGGTACCTCGTCCGAAAAAACCTTCAACGGCGGTTGCTCGAAGAGGTGCAACGCCATCAAGTCTTTTGCGTCGTTCGCGACAAATGGCAAGCGTCCTGAAATCAATTGAAATGACAAGACGCCCAGTCCGTACACGTCCGCCTTCGCATCCACCGTTTTCGACTTCACCCATTGCTCGGGCGCCATGTAATCGAATGTTCCGAGCAACGTCGTCCCGCCCGTGGATACATGCGCGAAACTCGGATCCGTTTTTTGTATGTCCGGCAAAACCTTCGCCAACCCCAAATCCGCCAAGCGACTACGCGCCTGGCCCAAGTCCACGGTATCCAGCAAAATATTCGCCGCCTTGATGTCCCGATGCACAATCTGTCGGTCATGTAAAACCTCCAGCGCCCCGGCCACTTGAGCCGCCGTGCGAATGACGTGGGCAACGGGCAACGGTTGCGGCTGCTCCGCCAAGACATCGACCAACTGAAAGGGCAACCATTCCAAGAGCATGTACGGCTCGCCGTTCGCCGTCGTTCCCGTGCCCACGAGCGTCACGATATGCGGATGCCGTATTTCACGTAAAACGTTGGCCTCGTTCAGAAAACGCCGCGACGTCTGTTCGTCGTCGGCCCACCCGCGTTGCAGCACCTTCACCGCAACGGACGAACCATGTTCATTGTGCGCTTCGTACACGTGGCACATCCCGCCCACCGCCACGAGGCGCACGATTTCGTAATTCTCGAGCATCGTTCCCGGACCCAACATGAGCACCTCAGTCGTTTTCGTCGGAGTTTTTTAATTCGAGCGCTTCAATGCGCATGACCCAAGCCAGCAGAGATCGCAGCTCGTCCGCGATATGCGCATGCTCGGCAATGAATGCTCCGGTATCAATCGCTTGCCCGGATTCACGCAGCCATAGGTATTCGGTCCAAGCGGCCGTCAAGGCACGCTGCGCGGAATCCGTCGCCAATCCCGGAGGTTGCGACGATTCGGCGGCAAACCGATTGCGAAGGGCCACCATGCCTCGCTGCAAAAGGCCGGCGACTTGGTTTTCGGTTTTTCCCAGCGTCTCGGCCACCTGGGCGACACGCAGCTTCTTCAAATGAAAAAGCCAAATCGCATCCCGTTGATCTTCGGATAATTCATAAATGGCGCTGAAGATTTGATGCCATCGCTCCTCGACCGCCGTCGAAGCGCTGGGGCTGTCCGATAGATGAGCGACTTCTTGTTCGGGTGCGTCAAGCCATACCAAATCATCGGGATCTCGTTTCTTCCGTCGAGCATCTCGCAATGCTTGTCGAGAACAATTGATGACAATCGTGTACAGCCACTTGTCCCACTCCTCGCCGGTTTGTCCCTCGAACTGCGCGAGACTTCGCGATGCCCGCAAAGACGCCTCCTGAACGATGTCCGAAGGCTGAATGCGCAGGTGTGGATATCTCGCAATCACCCGCGTGGCGAGCGGCGACATGGCCTCCTTGTACGACTTGAAGAGTTTGTCGCGGGCCTGCATGTCGCCGGCCTTGGCGCGTTGAATCAGTTCGTCGAGGTTTGGGTCGGGTGGTTGACTTGTCATACGTACCGGAGCGCGAGAATACATACGGGCGCGTGAATCTCAACACATTCGTTCGCAGAGGTGCAAGAAAAGTCAACGAGATGGCTTACAAGAGGCTGCGTCGAGGACAACCTTTCGTCCTCTTCCTTATTAAAATCCCGCTGCGAAGGAAATCCAACGCGGGGTCGGACGATTTTTTTGCAGGCCGGTCTGGTGCGGGCACGTTGCCGCTCGGAGTGCTGGGGAATGCACGACGCGTCCTTCACACGACCTCGCCCACGGTTAAAACCGTGGGCTATTCAACAAGAGGTCCCTCGTGACCATTCCGGACTGGCGTCATGGGGCTCGTGCGGCGGAATCATCTCGATTCGGCGTCGCGAACTTTTTCGCAACGCGTGACGCTCATCTGTCGAGGGCCGGTTCGAGCCGGGAAACCAATGGGGAGAATGGATCGTCCGTCGAATCGACGGCTGCGCCAATCGTCGGGTCGGCCAAGTCATCACGCATGGGGCGGTGGACAAAACCCTCGATGGAGAGCGGCGTCAAGGCATTCTCCGGGTTGTTGCGGCTGACGCCCTTGGTGGTCGTGTTATTTGGCTTTTTTCTTGCGCATGTTGCGCTTTGCATTTGTGCCTTCTCGACGTTCATGAATGGGGCGAACGAGTTCTTCGATTTCCACGGCAACCATCTTCTCCAACCGACGTTCGAACCGCTTGCCGTAACCCGTGGGAATGGTCATCGGAAATCCAAGGTCAAGGGTCTTCGTCAGCGCCCAAGTAAGACGAACCCGGCTTCTGTTAAGGACGGCTCGAATGCCAATGAGCGTATTCTGCAAAGCGTTCATTGAATCGATACCATGACCGAATCGAATCGAGTCATTGTCCAATCCTTCAATGACGAATGGACATCTCCAGTCCGGGTGGGGTTCGTCCTTTTCCGGCGCGCCAATTCGCACAATGACGCGCGTTCCAGGCATATCGCGTCTCAAAAATACGCGCTCGGCAATCCAATGGATGGGTTTGGAAGTTGAATTTGAGTTCATCGGATGTTGTACCCTAGTTTCCGAATCGCCATCGACACCAGTTCCGTTTCTCTTCTTCGCTCAGGTACGTATGTTCCCAGCATTTTCTCCGGTCATAAGCGTCCGAGATCGAGCGGCACAGCTCCTGCCAGAGATACTCGCCCCCCGCCGCCGCGTCGAAGCAGCGATTTAGATTGGGTTTCGGCCGCCATCTCTTGGCCGCGTCCATGACATCATCCGCGGCTTTTTCCACGACTTTTACGGTCACGGCAAATAGAAGCTGTCTGTCAGAGAATTGCTGTGATTTGCGCGCGAGCGAAATGAGACCGCACGCCTTGATTTGAACGTTCGCTCCGGGCGCTAACAAGCGCCCTACGCGAA
>CAYSYX010000127.1:0-20405 GCA_964435055.1 uncultured Polyangium sp.
AGGTAAAGGTGATATCGACATCGGACGAACCCAAGATGCCGACGGCTATCGGGGACAAACCTATTTGAAAATGGGTTCCCAACGCCCAACCGACGCCCGCGTGCAGGCGTAGGGCGAAGACGTTCACGGGTATGAAAAACTCCGAATCGAACGAAAGGCGCGAAATCGACGGCGTCAAAGCGACTTCGAATTCGCTTCGGTGATTCAATCCGGCGACAAACCGCAAAGGAACGCTCACGCCGCTTATATTTGCGTCGCTCGTTGAAACAAACGTCCCTCCCAGCCCCGCTTCGACGCGCGTCCGTTCATCCGAGCGAAATCGCCATGTCGCATCGAAATCGAACGCCACGCCATTGGACACGCCAAACTTGGGAACCAAATAAGGCCCGACCGATACACCAATACCCAAACGACGGCGATTGAGTCCGCGTTGATCATCCCATTTGGGTTCTTTGGGTTCTTCCGGCGGAGGCAGCTCATTTTTTGAAGGCGGTTGAGCTACGCCCGGCGGATAGGGGTATGGATAGGGATAGGGGTACGGATAGGGCTGAGCACCCGGCTGCGGTGCATTCGGATAGGGATACGGCGGATAAGGATACGGGTACGGCTGCGCGCCCGGTTGCGGCGGATAAGGATACGGCTGCGCGCCCGGCTGCTGCGGGTAGGGTTGTGGCGCAGGCGGCGTAGCATTCGGCGGAGATGCAGGCGGCGGTGGGTTTGGCGTGGATGAACTCGCCGCAGGTGGCGCCGCTGGTGCGGGGTTTGGCGTGGATGAACTCGCCGCGGGTGGCGCCGCTGGTGCGGGGTTTGGCGTGGATGAACTCGCCGCAGGTGGCGCAGGCGGCGCAGGCGGCGCTGCGGACGCGGATGACGTTGGTGCTGCGGATGGTTGAGGAGCAGCGGGACCAGGTTTGCCCTGGGGCGCCGCCCACGCGCCGGTGGGAATCACGAGCGCGACCACGAGCGCGGCGATTGCGGGCGCGGTACGTACGGAGCGTTTGGCATGCCAGACCAGTCCGGCGACCATGGCGACGAGCCCGACGGACACCCATTGCGCGGTGCTCAGCGTAGCGTACAAACCGCGTGAGCCATCTCCGCGGAGCATTTCCACGAAAAACCGCCCCACAGCATAAAGCACGACGAACGTCGCAAATGCGCGACCGTCACGCTTTCCTTTCCAAAGCCAAATCGACGCAATGCTCGCCGCAACGATGCCCACCGCCGCTTCGTAGAGCTGCGTTGCATGCACGGGCAAACTTTCGCCGCCTCGAGCAACCCAGCCAAGCGCCGCGTGATCCACGGCCGGCGGACTTCCCGCAGGAAACCGCAACCCAAGTGCTCCGGCGGTCGGTTTGCCGTAATCACAGCCGGCGAGGAAACATCCCGTCCGGACAAACCCATACGATACCCCGCAAAGCGGTACCGAACGATCCAAAAAAGCCCGCACGTTCGCACCTCCCCGACGCAAAACAACGATGGCACACAACGTACCACCCAAAAAACCCCCATAAGCCGCACGTCCGACATGAAAAAACGGATTGATCGATTGCGTCCACAAAGCTTCCGGTAAAACCCGCAGCCATTCGAATACGTATCCGCCCGCGAGCGCGCCCACGTACGTCGCGATGAGCGCTCGACGCTCCACCCGCATATCGGCTCGATCCCGCTCGGACAACCACAACGTCATGGCCGCTCCAAGCAATGCGGCCAATCCGACCATGGTCATGTAATCCGGGGCAAACCACCCGGGCAAACCATTTCGTTCGAGCCACGCGACGAGCACGCTCCTCATGATCGCCTCCTGCCCCGCAGCCATACATACGCCAGCGGCGCCAGGATCCAAAACGAAGTGCTCAGCGGAGTGGGCAACGGCGAACGCGCCGGCGTCGGTTTGACGCTGCATTTACCGCAGCTGTTGGCATTTTGCTGCGAATCCGAACAATTCTGATTGCATTGCGAGCAATCATTCCCACAGCTATTTCCGCCATTCGTATCCGAACAACCATTGCAGCCCGAACAGTCATTGCACCGATCGCAGACCGTCTCCGTGGTTCCGTCGGAAATGTACCCCTCGCGCAAGCATTGATCGATCAGCAATGCGCATGAAGAATTTTGGACAAACGACACCGCGTCGTCGTGCGTCGTCGGAGGCATGGGAAAACAGCCGAAAGCGCCCGCTTCCATACAGGCGCGCACGTCGTCGACGGCCATCAAAGCGAGCACGCACAGGGCCGTCGCGTGCGTAGCATCGGCATTGACCCACGCACATTCTTCATTCGAATTGGCAAACGTCGGATCTGTAGGTTCCGCCAAACAATCGTCGGGAGCACATTGGCACGCATTGGTTACTTGCGCCGCGCATTCGACGACCGTGCTCGGCAATCGATACGGATTGTAATCCACCGTCAGCGGAGTTTTTCCCGGCATATCACCTGAAGCGGTGAAATCCTTCGCGGGCGGGGTGATATTTTCTTCGAGCGCCGACATGGCGACGAGCCACGACGCATTGACATAGAGGGTATCCTTGTACGTCCACGCGCCCATGGGCAAACCCGTCGTGCGAACCATGCGGATCGCGCCGGTGCGTCCCGACAAAGCCCGCAACCACTTTCCCGCACGTCCCCGCAACGCAACGTCTTCCAAGGCCTGCGTCGATGTCGATCGCGCTCCCTGCAAGAAAATCGGACCGACCACCGAACGTTCCAACGTCGGAGCATCGATGTCCTCGCTGCGCAGCCGGACGTTTTGCGCCTCCGGCAGCACTTCACCAATCACCAACGCATCGATCTCGAGGTCCTCGCGCGCTTCATCCGCCACATCGGCCAATGCGTCAATCGAAGCATTTTCCGCGACGGTCAACGTCGACTCGGTCTCCTGCTCGAGCGCGGCGTTGTCGAGACGCAACGCGAGGTCCCGACGAGTATCGTAAGACAAACCGGCAATGACATCCGGGGACGCACGCAGAGCATCGCGCAACGGCAAGTCACCGTAGGGTGGTGCGTCTTGACCGCATCCTGGAAGGACAAACGCAAGGGCGAACCATCCGGCTTTCATCGTTGCCCACGCTCCATCCGTCTTCATAACAAACCCCCTGGTTGAACATTCGGGGCTGCCGATCGCCTACGCCCCAAACCAGGTGTCCGACACCGATTTCCCAGAGTTCTCCGGACCGCCATTTTGGATGAATATCACAAAGCCGCAGCAGAAGAAATGATTACGCCCGGAAGAAAAGGAGCATTGGTTCGCCACGAACACATCTGCGAAAGCGGTCTGCGATCAAAGTAGGCTGTACGTCCAGAACAAAATCATGCGATGATGCCCTCTCCCACCTTCATGACCACAGCTCGAGCACGAAGCACAGTCACATTCGAGGCACCGGATACGACCGTGTGGCGTTTCGAGGGTGACGTTTCGGAAAGCATCATGCGCGAATTGACGCACCAAGAAAAGCGCATGATCGATGGTCACCCGTATTTGCTCAAGCTGGTCGACATGCGCCATGCGGGCAAGATTGACCCGGGTGCGCGAAAAGCAGGAGCGGAAAAGGTGCACGACGTACCGGTTCTTGCCGTCGCGATCTTCGGGGCGAATTTCGCCATCAGCGTCCTGGCCAACCTGGTGATCCGAGCGGGTTGCATTCTTCGAAAAATCGACACGGTCCCGACGCGTTTTTTCGACACGGAAGCCGAAGGCCGCGATTGGCTGAAAAAACGACGGATCGAAATTCAATCGAATCAGGTCGAATAATTTTTCAAGAAAAACTCAATGAAGGCGCCGGTCGATACGATTCCCGATCTTTGAGCCATTTTTCGCACAAAACAATTTCCTCCGCGCGCCGCTCGTACCCTTCCGGCGGCGTCGCCCGCGCATAAGCAACCATGCTCGCGACGATTTTGCCCAGGTACGTTTCCAAGGGTTCGTGCCGAAAACCAAGCTCCGTCTCCGCTTTGAATGGATCGAGCATGCTCATCCACGGTGAGCTCAAGGGAGACAACACGCGCGGCGTAAAACCCGCGGCGACGATATCCGGGGTCTCGATGGGGACGATTTTCGAATTCGATCCGAGCATACGCGCCATCATACCTACGAGCTCCGATAACGTCGGCATTTCCCGTTGACAAACATTGTACGCTTCGCCAAACGTATTTTCACGCCCCAAAAGATCGCTGAGAAATCGAGCCACTTCTCCGGCATAGACATGGCGCATCGTGTGCATGCCTCCGTCGGGTAGAATCATAGGCCCGCCATCGAGCAATCGAATCACGTACGGATCGAGCCGTTGGTAATGGTCCCGTTCACCCTGGACAATGGGAATACGAATTCGCGTCGCGGGAAAACCCGATTTCTTCCACGCATCGACGAGGGCATCTTCGCAATCGCGTTTGCCCATTCCATATTCCCAATTCCCCAGTTCGTATTCGGTCGTCGGACGGTCTTTCACCGGTCCGTCGTAATCAGACTCTTGCGCGGGCCGCGGACAAGTCTCCCGGACGAGATACACTTGTCCTGTTCCGACAAACACGTAATGCCCCACGCGCCCACCGAGCGCCTCCACGGCGCTTCGCGCATCCTCGTGACGATACGCGACGAAATCGACCGCCGCATCGAACGTCCGATTGCTCATCTGCCGCGACAAATCCGCCGTCATGCGATCGCCCACGATCCGTTCGACGCGATCTCCAAATGGATCCGACCGCGTTCCTCGGTTGAATAGGGTCACTCGATGCCCCGCGGCAAGCAAACGGAACACGAGCAGCGGGCCGACAAACCTCGTCCCGCCAATCACGAGCACATGCATGGCCCTCTTCTATCAGGTATTGGCCCGACAACTCAACTTTCTGACCGCATTTCCAACTGGTACATCAAGGATCCACCCCCGCCACGATTTCGCCACATTCATTCCTCGATTCTTTCGCAGCTTTGCCCGACGAACGCCCAACCCCGCGCGTAAAACCATTCGTCGATGCGGTCGGCCAATCGGCCGCCCCTCGAGTTGAACCCAGGCGTTTCGGGACGCATTCGCTTCCCCTCACGCCCTCGCGATACGGCCCGTGCCGTTTGTCCGGAGGAACATGCAAGCTCAAGCCTCATTCGTCGACGCACTTCAAGATCCGCCTTTGCGGATCACGAACGAAGCGCCGCCCTCGACGCCCATCATTTCCCGGCCTGCCACGCCTGAAAAAGCGCCGACGACGCCGACGTTCGCCGCCGGTCTTTTGGGTGTGGGCGACATCGACGAAACGCTCGCGGTTTGGGAAGGATTGCGTCGTTTCGGGGTCGCGTTTGCCCTCGCCGCGGCGTATGGCCTGGCCGTAGGGACGCGCGATGGAGGTGTGGGCCTTCTCAAGCACGCCGCCGCAGTGCCGCTCGCACCGCTCGCCGTCGCGCTCGTCGGCGTTCCTGCGCTGCTCATCGTCCTCACCCTTTTCGATGCTCCGGTCAGCCCGAACGCCGCCTTTTCCGCAGCGTCGCGCGGTGCCGCGGCGACCGGGATGGTGCTCGGAGGTTTGGCGCCGGCCATGGCGCTGTTTGTCACGACAACATCCACGCGTCCCGGCGCGGCGATCAGCGCGGGCCTTGGTCTGATCTTGGCCGGAATCTTCGGCCTCCGCGCATTTCTGCGCGCCATTGGCACACCGATTCGTCAAGCCGATGCCCTTCCTCGAACCGTCAGCGGGTTTGCCCTGGCCGGGTTTGCCCTCTTTGCCACCGCGCTCTCCGCGCGCATTTGGTGGAGCACGTTGCCCATTTTCGGAGGTGCCCTGTGAGCGCTCATGTTCTTGCTCGATTGCTTCGTTCCCCCGGTGAAGTGGCCAAAGCGTGCCGCGACGACGATACCGATGTCACCACAATCGCTTCGTTTTCACTTGGCGCAACCATTCTCGGAGCCGCCGCATTCGGCGGAGTCGTCGGGAGTTTTCGCGGCGGACATCAAATCCTCTATGGAGCAGCCAAAGTTCCGATCGCCATTCTCGCCACGCTTTGCCTCGCGGCTCCCGCATTTCACGCCATTGCCGCGGTGCTCGGTCGGCCTTGGCCCATGCGTTCGATCATTACGTTGGCTCTCGCCGCCGCAGGTCGTTCGTCGCTCGTGCTCCTCGCGTTCGCGCCCGCATTGTGGCTCGTGTACGACTTTGGCATGGGTTACCATTCCGCGGCCGTATGCGCGTCGATTGCGTATGCCATCGCGGGCATTGCCGCATTGTCGGTCTTGGTGCGCGGACTTGGCGACGGCCCCGGAAGGCTCACGACAGCCTTTGCTTTCATGGCTGTCTTCTTCATGGTTGGAGGTCAAACGGCTTGGATTCTTCGGCCGTACTTGGTTCGTCCGCGAACGACATCCATTCCATTCTTGCGGGATCGTGAAGGTTCATTCATCGAGTCCGTCGTGACGAGCTTGGCTTCGGCCAACGGCATGTACTCGAGCAATTCGTACGAACGTGAACGATCATTCGACGAACCGCCGCATTTCGAGCTGGAAAGCGAAGAAAATTCACGTCGCGAACGCTACATCGACGAGGCGCCATGAGTTTGCGGGACCTTTGCCTTCTGTACGTCGTATTCGGGTGCTTTTTCGCGATCGCGATCTATCGATCGACACCCGATACGCACGCGAATCGACTGGGTTCGGCTGCATTGGCGGTGCCATTGTGGCCGCTCTGGGCCCCGATTGCTCTGACAGCGAAGCGCGTGGACAAACCCATCTACCTGCGCCGGGAAAGCGGCACGAGCAGCGCGCTCGAACGAGTCAAAGCGGCCCTGGCGGAGGCGATGCAATCGATACAAGGGACGCCGCTGGCCACGCTTTTGCCGCCGGATTCGGCATCACGTATCGAGGCGGACGTGATTCGTCGAGAAAAACGTTTGGCGGAACTGGACGCGTTGCTGGTCAAAGAAGCGTTTGACGTGGAACGGCTCGAATCGCGCGTGCGCGACTTGGAAAAACGCGGCGGGTCTTCGCGCGCGGTCTCGACGGCACGGCTCGATTTGGAAAATGTGCGACGTTTGAGCGCTTTGCGGGATCGGGATGCTCGTGCGCTCGAGGAATTGTGCGCGCTCGTGGAAGCCTTGCGAACGCAGGTGACGCTGGCGCGATTCAGTGGCTCCGCGGCGGCGGACATCGGCGGAATCGTGGGCGAAGTATGGGCTCGCGTGGAAGGACTCGGCGCAGCCATCGAGGCGGAAGAGAGCTTGCGCGTGGACGGCGCGGAGGTTGTTTGAGGCAATGGTTCGAGTCGGACGAACGGGGGGGACGTCGGCTCACGAAACATCGGCCGGTGAAAAATCTTCAAATGCCATTGCCAAAACCCCAAGGCGCCCACTTACCGCGGTTGGTCGGAAACAGCAACGTGATCCGTCCTCAAAAACCATATTTTCCGTTTCGGGAGAATCTGATACGTTCGTCCAGCCTGACCGTCACGCGCTTCGAGGAGGGTTTGGAACATGAAACAGGTTATCGGAATCTGCGCGGTTTTGCTGGGATCGTGCGCCGTCGGTTGCCTGGTTCTAGAACCAGCTCCCGGAGAAACATCGAGTACCGGCTCGGGAAGTTCGGGCACTTCGAGCGGCGGACTCGCCGGCCGTCTGATTCAAGAATGGACCGCGACCGCTCCAACGGAACCGGCGTTGGAATATGTTCTGCCTTCGTGGTTGCACATTGCGTGCAATTCAACGAACCGTACGTCGCAATGGGGACCGAGCCTCATGCGTCGACCTTATGGCCCCAATGCGGCGCGTCCTAGAAACGTCGGTCTTGGTTGGGGCTTGAGCGTCGAAAATCGCCGCCGAAATCACGTTCATGACAGTGATTCTTGGGACGGTCCAAGCTGGAATGATCCGACCCCGATAACCGCAATGGTCAAAACCGGCGCACAACTGGATCCGGCGGGAACGAATACAGCCACGCGATTCATGACGGCGCCAAACCAACGTTCCCAAATCGCCCCCGTACCCGATGGTTTCGCTTCGGGCTGGTTCAAAGGAAATGCAAGCAAATTGCCGATTGCTTATTTTGCCGTCGGCGATCCCGCGCAAATATGGAAATTCAAGACCGTCGCAGAAATTACGGAATGGACACGTTTGTACGCGGGCATCGGCAAAGGCGGTCTTTTCATTGACGCCGCGGGAAGTGTTCCATCCGGTGCACCCCCCATTGACGGCGCAGCCGAATTGTTTGCTTTTGCAGCTCAACACGAGACCGACGGAAATGGAGCAACCGCCTTGTATCCATCCAGCTACATTCCGACCGGAAGCACGGACATCACGCGTGAACCGGACGAACTCTGGTCCGGCGACGGTTTGACCCTCCTGCCGAACGGCTATTTTCACGTCGTCATGAAAATTGCGCCAAACTATTCGTCCTTTGAAGGTACGTCGACGTACCATCATCTGCTCTTTGCGAATCTATCGAATCAACTGCGAATCGAGTTGAAACAGAACAAAATCGCGCTCGAAGGTTCCGGCAGCATATTGGCAGGCCCGAATTCGGGAACGCTTGCCTGGACCCGAGAAACCGAATTGACGATCGAAGCAAAAGTGACTCCGACGGGTCGCTACCTCAAAGTTTCCGGCGCCGACAGCGGGAATTTCGAGATCTCGGATTCCATCGACCGGCCCTGGCCGGCCGACAGCAAGTTCTACATTCTCGGCGATTCGAGCGGCGCGCAAGAATGCGCCGATTTACGCTACATTGGTTTCTATGAGCCAAACTGACGCACAGGAGTTGCAACTTCCGTGAGCAAACGAATTTTGGTCGTCGACGACGAAGCGCGTATTCGCGAAGTGCTCGATTATGCGCTGAAAAAGGAGGGTTATGACGTCGTCGCCGTCACGGATGGTCGTCAAGCCATCGATACCGTCGAAAAAGGCGGAATCGATTTGGTGATTCTCGACGTCATGCTTCCCGAAGTCGATGGTTTGTCGGCGTGTCGGAATATTCGCGCCACGAGCCGCGTACCCATTCTCTTTTTGTCCGCCCGCAGCGACGAAATCGACCGTGTGCTCGGGCTCGAACTGGGCGGCGACGATTATCTCACCAAACCATTTTCCGTGCGGGAGCTCGTCGCCCGCGTCAAAGCCATGTTTCGACGATTGGAAGGCCCCGAGGAAAACATACGCAAAGTATTGACGCGCGGGAATGTCGAATTGGACGTCGAACGTCATGAAGCCCGGGTCAACGGTACACTCATTCCCCTCACCGCCACCGAATTCAGCATGCTCGGCGCATTGCTCGAACGCCCGGGCATCGTGCTTTCCCGCAATCAGCTCATGAATCGCGCCTACAAATTCGACAATTTCATCACCGAACGAACCATCGACACCCATATCCGGCGCATTCGGGCGAAGTTCCGAACCGCCGGGGGCGAAGATCCGATTCTCACGGTTCACGGCGTGGGCTACAAATTCAATGAAACGTGACGGCGTTTGTCCCTACTTACATGTCGCCGACCACCTTTTTCGGAGTGGTCCCGTCGAGCAAGTATTCGGGGGCGGCTTTGTCGATATGCCCCATCAATTTCTTGTACAATCCCCAGCCGCACAATTTGCGCAACCTTTGCGAAAAACCTCGCGCCACATCCATGGGAATGCCGAGCAATTGGTTTTCCTGGGGCCGAATCCACCCCGCGCAATAATTCATCGCAATGCCCACGCGACGTTCGCGCGTCTTATTCGCCCCACCACCATGCCACAAACTCCCATTGTAGACGAGCACGCTTCCGCGGGGCATTTCCGCCGCAACGGCCCCGTCGATGTCTCCGAATGGAGGTGGAAATTCGTTCGCCCGATGCGAACCCGGTACGAATCGAGTCGCCCCATTGTCGGCCGTGAAGTCGGTCAGTGCCCACATCGAATTGCAAACGATCGGCACGTGCGGACGCGGCAAGGGAATATGCTGATCATCCGCATGCCACGGTTGCGGCGTTTCATCCGGACCGATGGCAATCGACGAGATCGACGAAACCAAACAACCCCGACCAATCACGCGTTCCACCAGCGGAAGCACGGCATCGTGATCGGCAATGCGATCGTACGGAGAACCGAACGCGAGCAGATTGTAAATACGAACGGTCCGGAACCCCTCGAAAATATTCGTCGCAGGCTGCACGTTACGCTCGTGCTCGATACGGGACAAACCTTGCAGAACGGAGTCGATGAAATCCGGCTCCAGCACTCGCTCGAGAATCGTATACCCGTCCCGTTCGAGGCGCTCCGCATGCTTTTCGAAATCCGGCGTCTGAATCGTCATGGCGCAACAAATAGAACCGCTTTTCTCGGCGATGTCAATGGGTTTGTCCAAAATGGCTTTCGAACGACGGCGCCCACCCTTCCCGGAGGTGAGGCATGAACAAATGGTTCGTCTCGCTCGCTCGTATTCGTTATCGGTTGCTCGCCGTCAATTTGCTCGCGCTGTTTGTCCCGGCTATTGGGCTCGAATTTGCCCGGATCCACGAACGCGAATTACTCGATGCGCTCGAACGCGATATGTCCAATCAAGCCGTTTTGGTGCGTTCGTTCATTGAAGCGGGGCTGCGCGAAGGTACCCCGCTCGACGACGAACGGTATCAACGTATCTTGGCGACCGCTGCGAAACGAACACGCACGCGAATTCGAATCGTTGACGAATTCGGCCATGTCGTGGGTGACTCCCACGCCGAAGGACCTCCCGAAGGTCCCGAACCTCCGCCGCCTTCGATGCTTCCGCAATCACGAGAGGTCGCGCAAGTCATTGACAGTTTTTCTGATCCGGGGATCAAATGGCCGGATCTCGCCGAACGTTCCGAAGTTCGCGCGGCGCTCGCGGGCAACAAAGGCACATACACGCGCGTGCGCGGTCGCAAGCCGGGGGTTTTTCTTTTTTTGGCGGAGCCCATTCGCTTCGGCGGCATTTGGGGATGCGTCTACTTGGCTCGATCGACGCAACCGGTGCTCTTCGAATTGTATCGTATACGTTCCGGCCTGATTCGCGTGCTCGCCGTGGCGCTTTTCGGCACGGGGCTCGTCTCGATTCTCTTGGCCTTGAGCATTTCGAGGCCCCTCGGGCGTTTGGCCCGGTCAGCCACGCGCATTGCCGCAGGCGAAAAAGACGTGGTCGTTCCCATCGGCGGCGGAGGAGAAATTCGCGAACTCGGCGAAGCTTTTGCGGCCATGAAAGCGCGTCTCGATGCCCGACTTCGTTATATTTCGGATTTCGCCGCCGACGTGGCCCACGAATTCAAATCCCCATTGACATCCATCCGCGGCGCCGCCGAGCTCCTCAGCGAAGGCGCCCTCGATGATCCTGAAGCGCGAAATCGATTCTTGCGCAACATCGAGCTCGACGTGGAACGTCTCGACCGCTTGGTTTCGCGTCTTCTCGAATTGTCACGCATTGAAGCGTCCGCTGAAGTCATGCGTCCTTGCGATATCGAATCATTGGCGCAACGAGCGGTCGAACGAGTATCGAGTCCGGATCAGCCCGTTGAATTGAAATACCAAGCGGAAAAGTGCATTTTGACGTGTCGTGCCATGGACATGGAGACGGCGCTCGGGAATTTATTGGAAAATGCGGTGCGCTTTTCCCCCGCAAGCCAACCGGTGACGCTCACGATTGACGGGGGTCCGCAGACGGGCGTGATGAGGTTTGTCGTGCAAGACCGAGGGCCCGGGATTCCCGCGGCGATTTTGCCGCGAATTTTCGATAGGTTTTTCACGACAGATGCCGATCGCGACGGCACGGGCCTGGGATTGGCGATTGTGAAAAGCGTGGCCGAGACGCATGGAGGGCGTGTTTCGGTCGAAAGCCGCCCGGGTGAAGGCGCGACGTTCACGATGGAAGTGCCTTATCGAATCGAAGCGTAAAGCGCCGCGGTATTCATGTTTTTTCGGGCGTCCCGCGATATGTCTCCGGCTCGATCCCGAATTTATGCATCCAGCGATGCAGCTGCATTCTCGACTTTCCCAAAGCCCGCGCCACCACGGTCACATTGCCCCGATTTTGTTCGAGCAATTGGATGATTTTTTCGCGCAAGGCTTCAGGATTCGAAACGAGATCATCCTCGGTCGAAACGTCGGTCGCCGCCTGTGCGTTGTTCTCGGGTAATTGAACGAATTCAATCGTATCTCCCTCCTTCAGCGTCACGGCCACCGAAAGCACATGGTCGAGCTCCCGAATGTTCATCGGCCAAGCGTACGTCGCGAGTCGGCGCGCGACCTGCAAATGCACGCGCAAGCGATGAGCCTCGGACTGATTCGATCGTCGTAACAAATCGCCGATCAAAAAGCCCAAATCCTCCAGACGTTCACGTAATGGCGATAAGGTATGCTTGTACCCGGACAATCGCGCGAGCAAATCGGGGCGGAATTTCCCTTGCATGCATAAGGTCTCGAGCGACTTGTTCGACGCCGCTACGATTCGGACATCCACCCGCACCGGATACGTTCCGCCGACAGGGACCACTTCGGATTCCTGCAACACACGCAGCAATACGGCCTGCGCCGGCAACGGCAGATCGCCCACTTCATCGAGAAACAACGTTCCGCCGTGCGCGGTGCGAATGATGCCCGGTTCGTCCTGAACAGCACCGACAAACGCACCTTGGACGTGCCCGAACAACATGCTCTCGAGCGATCCGGTGGGCAAAGCCACGCAATTGACCGCGACAAATGGACCTCGCCGCCCGGACAAACGATGCACGCCACGAGCGACGATTTCTTTTCCCGTCCCCGTTTCGCCGCTGATCAAGACCGCGATCGACGTGAGCGCCACCCGCGACAAAGCCCGAAAACTCGATTCGATGCCGGGTAACAAACTCACGTGCCCATGAACCTCGCGCCCGTCGGGCACCAGATCCAGATGCCCGGAACATTCGGAAATCGCCGCGATCGCCGCTCGATACCGCAGCAATACCGGACCGATTTCAATCCAATCCCCGTCGTGCAATACCGCATTCGTTATGCGCTGACCGTTGATACGTGAACCATTACGCGAACCCAAATCTCGAAATATCCATTCATCCCCGCGCCGCTCGATACGCGCATGCTCTTTCGACACCGAACCCGACGGCAACCGCACGTGCAACTCGCCCGTCGCCGTCCCCGCGATTTCTCGCTGCGCACCGCGACCTATCGTAACGACATCGCTTCCGAAAAGCGCACATCGAGCCCCACCTCGCGCCGGTTCGTCACTGTGCAACACGACGAAAAGAAACGGCTTGGGCTTGAGCCGCGTGGGATCCAGGTCATGGCCCAGATCCTGAGTGGTCGAGAAATTATCGTTCACTTGGCACGAGCCTAACGTGATCAGGTCCGGGTTTCCATACGAAACTTGAAATCGTGAATCAACGGACGACGCTCATCCGCACCATTTGGCCCGCGCGCCGACAACTGGAAAAACCCTCGAAAACCCGCGTCCACGAACGCCTCCATTCGTACGGTCGGCTTGAAACCACCTTGGAAAGTTGCACCACGGCAGACGTCCCCGTCCGGCTTGACGCGCGCGAATTGAAACGCGTACAACCACGACATGCACGCTTCGCTTCGCTCGTATTTGCTTCTGCTCGTCTCGCTCGGCGCATGCGCAACAGGCACCGAACTTGGCAATTCATCCGGTGGTGCCGGTTTGTCCCCGGCAAGCTCGAGTTCTTCGAGCAGTTCGTCCGGAGACACCTCGAGCAGTTCGTCCGGAAGTACGAGCGGCAATGGCGGTTCGGGCGGAATGGGCGGTTCCGGAATGGCAGGCATGGGCGGAATGGCGAGCTCGAATTCATCGTCGAGTTCATCGAGCTCGTCGAGCAGCAGCTCGGGCATCGGCGGAATGGGCGGGATGGGCGGAATGGGCAGTGGAAGCTCGAGTTCCTCCAGCAGCAGCTCCGGAATGGGCGGGATGGGCGGCGCGGGCGGAGGCCCCACGGGAACAATGGTTGTCATGGCCGGACCTTCGGCGGGCGGCGCTTATTACGACCCGACAAACGGTTGGACGAATGCTCCGTTGAGTTTTACATTCTCATCCGCGGACATTGCCCCGCGAATGGCGGGTGGGGCTTTGGGCGTGATGCGCCGCTCGCCCGACAATGAACTCCATTGGACGACGTGGACAAAAGCCGCCGGATTCAGCGCGCCGCAAATCGTGAATACATTCGGGTTTGGCGTGGACGGCCCGTCGACTGCACCCGCTGGAGTCGCCTCGGTCATGACGTTCTTGGGCACCGATAACAAACATTATTTTGCGCAAAACGACAATGGCGCGATGTTCGGAGGCTTCGGGCCCATTCCCGCAGGAGATCTGGCAATACAAGCATTTGGCCCGAGCGCGACGACATTGGCGAGCGATGGCGTCGGCGTGTACGCCGTGTACGCGGGAGACAACGCGCAAATCTATTATTCGTACAAGAGCAGCGCCGGTGGAGCCTGGGGGCCTTCGACGCAAGCCGCGTCATCAACCGTCGTCAAGACGATTCGCCCCTTCGCATTCGTCGATTCGGCCATGGATTTGCGCATTTTTTATGTGCGCCAAAACGACAATCGCCTGTGCATGGTCAAACTCATTACCCCGCAAAATGCCTGGTCGGCCGAAGAAACCATCGCAATGGCCACGACGGCGGTATCGCCCGCGGCAGTGGAAACGACAAACGGCGATATCGTGGTCGCTTACCACGGACTCGCCAATGAAGGCATTTATTTCGTCCGCGGAAAAGACGGCGCTTTTGCGAATATCTCCACGGTGGAGGTCCCCGCAGGTACGTCGTCGCGGCCCGTCGTCGTAAAAGGTTTGTCGGGAGCGGATGCGGAAATTCTTTATGCCACGGCAAATAAATTACGCCACGCGCGCGTCATCGGAAATGCCGCGTCCCCCGTCGACGTTCCCGGCTTGGTTGGCGTGACAAACGTTACCGCAACGATCGTGCCTTGAGCGGGTGGCCGTCAGGTTTTATCGCGGCTCGAGCGACCCCTGAAAGCGGACAAACCCCATTTTTGTCGACATTATCTCCCGCCGTCGCTCGCAGGCACACCGCCGTCCAGGTTCGGCGCATCCGGCGTGCATTCCAGAACCGATAACTTCATTGCTTTGCCCGCGGGTCGAGCAACCAGCAACGAAGCCTGCGTCCCGGCCAAAACTTCCCCATTGCCGAGTTCCGGTTCGCGGCGCAATTCACCCAAAAGTTCGCCCTTCGCCGATATCGGACCCATACGCGTCGCCCCCGATAATGACGCAATCGCCATCCATCCGGGCCACAAATCCGGCACACCGGTCGAGCTTCCCTCTTCCGTCACGAGTTGCGCGTCGCCGAGCCCGGACAAACGCACCCAAATCGTCATGACTCTCCCACCCGTCGAACCACTGGGCGTGTCGTCATCACGGTAAGCAACCAGGGCTCCTCCGTCCTCCGACGCTTCGATATCGAACGCGAGCGCATGGCCATCCTTCGGCGTCACCGCCCGAGGCAAACCGACGGGCGCGCCTTTTTCATCCAAAGGCACGACCTCGATCCATCGCGGTTGAATGGCTTCCCCGCCCAACCCATGGTCTTCGTCTTTCGGCTTTTTCGCTTCCCCAATGGCGAGATACGCCAACCAGTATCCTCCGGGCCTCGAAACCAAACGCGGAACTTCGGCATCGTTCTTCGTCGACGATATCGGCCGAGACGAACCATCGGACTTCATCGTTTGGGGGTCAAACGATTCGAGCATCACCATCGTCCGCTTGCCGTCTTTGCTCACGTCGTCCCACACGAGCACCGCGTGATCGCCCGACGTGGCGAGATCCACGGCCAGCGATTCATCGCGACCTTCGCTCACCTCCGGCCCCCACGTCACCTGCTCGCCCGAGACCTTGGCCACGCGAATCGATCGCCCTCCGGCGTTCGGTTCGAGCATCGCGGCGAGCACGGCTTCCTTGTACCCCGTGACGGTTGGAGCATCGAAATCGCCTCGACTTCGGCCGAGTTTCACGAGTTTGCCCGGACGACCATCGGCGCCGATCCGCGCCACCATCGCCACGGACCCTCCATCGCCGTCGCGCAATGCGCCGACGGCAAACCCATCGTTTGTCACGGCACCACGACCCAGCTCGACCGCGTAAGGCGCCAGCTCGTCGAACTCTTCGTCGGCTTCGTCCGGCAGCAGCTGACCGGCATCGGGCGCACCCGCATCCGGACGCCCACGGGACAGAGGTTTGTCGCCCACGACGAAGGCTTCCGTCGACAACGACTTGCAACGTGGAGTTACGACCACGGGCGCGGCGATACCCGCATCCTCCACGTCGACGACCGGGTTTGTCGAGGCCTGAATCGTCTCGAGATCGCGCGTGATGACGTGACGAACGGCCACGATCATCAAGGCGATGATGAACGCTGCGACAGCCACTCCTGCGAACCCGCTTCCGCCACCTTCACCAGGAACAGGTTTTTCGACGAGCTTCCCCGGACCTTTTTGCGTCATGTGCGAGCCAGTTTTCTCTCGCGAACGCGTCTTGGCAAGCACGCGCAGTTCCGCTTTGTCCGACAACCCCTCTAAACTGCCGACATGCGTCGTTCGCCTACCGCCCGTATCGCCTCCATCGTCGCGATTGTCACGACCCTCGTCTTCACGTTTGCCTCATGCGGATCGCGTTCCGGCGAGTACGACGACACGTTTGGCGATCCGAACCCGACGACGTGCGGCAAGATCGGCGAGACATGTTCGGCGCAGGAAGACTGCTGCGGCGTACTGCTTTGCAACGGCGGGATATGCAAACCCACGCAGATCTGCTCCCCACAAGGTTCGGCTTGTACGACCACCGTCGAATGCTGCAACCTCGACTGTGTCGACGGATTTTGCGGCGGTTCGCAATGCAACCCGACCGGTTCGGCATGCACGTTCTCCGAACAGTGTTGCAACTTCGACTGCTTCAACGGCTTCTGCGGAGGTTCGCAATGCAGCCCGCAAGGCGCAGCCTGCACCACGGCCGGCGAATGTTGCGACAGTTTGTGCTCCAACGGGTTTTGCGGACCAAACACGTGCAAACCCCAAGGCGCGGCGTGCTTGAACAACGGGGATTGTTGCGCCGGCTTGTGCGTGAACAACGTCTGCGGATCCGCATGTCAACCCGATGGGTTCGTCTGTCAGAACGTTGGTGATTGTTGCTCGGGCGCGTGCACGAACGGCGTCTGCGGCCAAAGCGTATGCTCGCCCAATGGCAGCGGGTGCAGCTCGCCGTTCGAATGTTGTTCGGGCAAGTGTCCGGGCGGGATCTGCAACATCGACATTTGCGGCCTCGACGGTTCGATTTGCGGCTCGGCCGATGAGTGCTGTTCGAAGAAGTGCGAGAACAACATTTGCGGCGGGGGCACGTGCAAACCCGACGGTGCGTCTTGCCAAACGGATGCGCAATGCTGCATCGGTTTCTGCGATCAGTTCTCGAAGACGTGCGGCTTCAATATGTGCCAACCCGACGGCACGTTCTGCACCGACCCGGGTCAATGTTGCAGTTTCAATTGTGACTTTGCGACGAACACCTGCGGCTTCGGCGGATGTTTCCCCGATGGTTTTTCGTGCATGGCCGACTTCCAGTGTTGCAACGGGTTCTGTGATCCGAACACGTTCACGTGTGGTTTCACCTGCCAACCCGACGGCGTGTTCTGCATCAACGACTTCGAGTGTTGCTCCGGAGCTTGTGATCCGCTGTCGAACTCGTGCGGAATCGGAGCGTGCCTGCCGAACAACTTCCCATGCAACACGAACGGCGAGTGTTGTTCCGGGTCGTGTCAGTTCGGCGCGTGCGTCAACCCGATGTGTTCACCCGACGGCGTGGCCTGCAACAGCGGCTTCGAATGTTGCAACGGGTTTTGCGATCCAAACACGTTGATTTGCGGCTTCCAGCAGTGTTTCCCCGATGGTTCGATGTGCGGCGGACCGGCCGATTGTTGTTCCGGGATATGCACCAACGGCATCTGCGGCGGGCCCACCTGTCAGCTCGACGGCTTCGCCTGCAACGTTCCGACGGATTGTTGCAGCGGCGTTTGTCAGAACAATCTTTGCGGCAACGGCGCCTGTTTGCCCCCGGGATCGACGTGCAACTCGAGTGCGCAGTGCTGCATGGGCCTCACGTGCAACGGCGGTTTCTGCGGCATGCCGCTCCCCGGCGACGGCGGTATGTGCAACACGGATCCGGGCGGTACGCCGTGCTCCGTCTGCGTCATCGATGCGTGCTGCGCACCTACCGAAGCGTGCATCCAGGATCCGAGCTGCGCGTCGAGCATGGCCTGTTACCAAATGTGCGTGCTCACCAACCCCACGCCGGCCCAATGCCAAGCTCAATGCTGTACGAACAGCACGTGTACGGCCTGGACGAACTGCGTCGCGACAAACTGCGCGGCGCAGTGTTTTTGAAAGCGCCCGACCTACCCGTCTCGCCCCGTCACGTACGCAATCGCTTCCTCTTCATCCCCAAAGACTTCGACGGTGTTCAAGCCGAAAATCCCACCCTCGCGAGCGCGGCGCGTCGCTTGAAGTTTGCCGACGGCCGTTTGCACGAGGATGCCGATGCGGGCAAACCCCAGCACCATCTCTTGCATGCGCTCACGCAAAGCGATGAACAATGAATCGTCGCCCACGATGGGAGCAGCGCGGGTATCCAACAAAAAGCCCAGATGTCGGCGTTCGCGCAGCGGCACGATGAACCGAAATCGCTCCGCAAAGTCGACCGCGCCCTTCGGCCCGGCCTCACGCATCGCCACCGATGTTCGACGCACACGAATAAATCCCGCTTCACGCGTCACAACGGCCAACTCTGAACGGAATATCTCCTCCATGGGCCCGAGCGTGACTCTCCCGAGCGTGCGTGGCAATAAACGCTCCGGCTCTTCCCACGACGCGACTCCTTTGCTCTCCTACGACGCGACCCCGCAATGCGTTGGCCCGTTCGTCTTTCTCTTGTGCTTGCGATCCTGATCTGTGCGATCGGCTGTGTCGGCACTCCATCGCCACTGACCCCGAACGTGCACGGATCGGTGGGTTTGCCTCATTTCGGCGTCCTCACGGACGCGGTGTCGTTGCCCAAACGAACGCACACGTTTCGCCTCTTTCGCGACTCGAACGCTCGCTGGGGAACGCCGCGTCTCATCGGAACGATCGAACATGCCGCGGCGACCGTGCATCGGTTGCGTCCCGGAGCACCGCTGCTGGTGGGTGATATCTCGGCGAAAAGCGGTGGATTTCGCACGGGACACAAGTCGCATCGCACCGGTCGCGACGTCGATCTATTGCTCTACACGATCACGCCCGACGGTCGTTCGATCCCGAGCCCCGGGTTTGTCACGTTCGGACCCGATGGTCTCGCGGAGACGCCCCAAGGCACGTTCGTTCGTTTCGACACCGAACGAAATTGGCAGTTTGTCAAGGCACTCGTAACGTCGCCCAAGGCCGATGTGCAGTGGATTTTCATCGCGCGATGGCTCGAAGCCATGCTCATCGAACACGCTCGCGCTCGCGGCGAAGATCTCGAACTGATCTGGCGCGCCGAGAACGTGATGCTTCAGCCGACGGACAGCGCCGCGCATGACGATCATTTCCATTTGCGCATCGCGTGTACCCAGGACGAACTCGTGCACGGATGCGACGTGCATGGTCCGGCGTGGCCGTGGCTTCCGGGGCCGCCGGTGTTGGAAAACGTATCGGACGAAGAGCTGCTTTCCGCGCTGCTCGAGGGACTTTTGCCGGCGGATGGCGGGACGAACGCAACGGCGTCCGAGGTTGCTTTGCCATGAATTTTTTGGGTCACGGCGACGTGCTCGACGTCTGTGCGAGTTTGCCGAACGACCTGCGGTTTGACCTGGTGTACCTCGATCCGCCGTACGCGGTGGGTACGGCGATGACGGCGCGTATGGCGCCCGGACAAACGCGGGGAAAGTTGACGCGGGCGGGCGGACCTATCGCTTACGAGGATCGGTATGCGCCGGATGCGTTGGTCTCGATGTTGATTCCGCGTCTTTCGGCGATCCGCGATTGCATGCGTGAAGGTTCGACCATGTACATCCATTTGGATCACCGCACGGTGCACGACGTGAAGGTGGCGGTGGATCGTTTGTTTGGACGAGCGGCGTATTTGGGGGAGGTGATTTGGGTGCCGGGTAATGGCAATCGGGGAGCGCGCAGGTTTTCCGTGACGCACCAGACGATATTGCTTTATGCGCGGACGGGTGCCGAGCGTAAACGGGTTGTGTACAACGCGTCGGATCCGGATTTGCGCGAGCCGTTTGCGCCGACGAGTTTGTCGATGCACTTCAAGCAGCGGGACGAATCGGGGCGGCTGTATCGCGAGCGGGTGATTGGGGGAAAGCCGTATCGATATTACGCGGACGAGGGTCGTCGGATGGGCAGCGTATGGGACGACATACCGGCGATGGTGGCGAATACGCCGTTGGTGGGGGAAGGAACGGGGTATCCGACGC
>CAYSYX010000128.1:0-20308 GCA_964435055.1 uncultured Polyangium sp.
CCCTTGGGCCAAAAAGGAGTAGTGAAGCCGCCGGCGAAGCCCCCCCATCGTAAACCGGCTCGTCGCGAAGCGCGCGTGAGCGCGCGTAGCGAACGTTCAATCCACCGCGTGCGCTTTCAATCCCACTTGCGCGCAATTCACTGGACTTGCCCAGTCTGAATCGTTTGTCCACGGAGTTTGGCGTGACGATCGTGCAAAGAAAGGTCAAACCAATGGCCCGTCGGCGAGGGCGCGCATCAAGCCCGGGACGGAAACTTGTCCCAAGTAATGCCCCGCTTGCTCGACGATGATCGGATCGTGGGCGCGGGCCTCATCGCGTGATCCGGCGAGACGAACCGCAACCTCGATGCTCGTGCTCACATCGAGGCGCAGCGGATGTGGATCCATGAGGTCCGCGATGCGTCGTCCGCCGCGCTGAACGTAGGCCATTTCGGCAAACAAGCGTTGACGCGAAACAAGTCCCGTCACGCGTCCATGGACGTCGATCACGGCCACACCGGCGTACGAAACTTTGTGTCGCAACAGATTCGCCACTTCTTCGGCGGGCATCGATTGTTGGACGGCCGGGTGCGATTGGACAATCGCTCCAATCGTGCGCACGGGAGTTTTCGTGCGGTCGGTCGTCTGCGCGAGACGTTGCACGGTTTCGAGCACGTGCGGGGGCAAACCCCCGAGTTCCGGCGCGGGACGAGCAAAAAAGTATCCTTGGCCAAACTCGATGTTGCACGCAATCAACGCCGCGAGATCCTGTTCGTCCTCGATTCCTTCGGCAATCACTTGAATTCCAGAACGCGCCCCGAATTCCGCGATGGCTCGCAAGAGATGGATGCGCATCGGATCGTTGGCCACGTGGCGCACGAGGCTTTTATCGATCTTCAAAAAATGCGGTCGGATGCGCAAAAGAGCCGTGAGCGAGGCATATCCGGCGCCTACGTCATCGAGCGCAATTCGAAAACCTTGATCGGAATAGTGCCGAACGACTTGTTCGAGACGTTCGCTGTCGAGCACCGCGCCGCTCTCCGTCAGCTCGAGAACGATACGCGTGGGCGCGACACCGTGTTCTTCGAGCACGTGCCGAGTGAAACCCGCGCTGAAGGCGGGATCATCGATGACGCGCGGATCGATGTTCAGGAAAAACGTTCCCGTCGCGCCGGCTCGGGCAAACGTTTGAATCCCGATCTGCCGAAAACGATGGTCGAGCGCGAGGAGTTTTCCCTGCGCATGCGCCATCTCGATGAGCGCTGCCGGTCCGTTGACTCCATGCGCACGAGCATCCACCGCGCCGGGTCCGATACGCCCGAGCACTTCGCGGCCGATGATTTCCGCGGTGTTCAGGTTGACAATCGGCTGAAAGGCAACGTGAAGGTGATCGCTGGCCAAGAGGTCGTCGAGCCACGTCCCCGATTTCGCGACAGCGCCGGATCCCGGCGGGATCGTACCGGGGACATCCAATCGTTGCGCCCCCGCGCTTTGATCATTCGCCGTCATTCCAGCCATCTCCTCTCGTCTTCATAAACCAAAGGCGGCGATTCATGAAGTCATTCCATGAATTCCCAAAGTTTTTTCCTGCTTTTATGTGAAGTGTCTTTCGTTGTAGCGACTGCATAAGAACGTTCGCACGTGTTTACGCGTTCGTCGGGTCGGCTTTATGCAGTTTCCCTCGAGTCGAAAGATTTGGAGCGTCGAAGAGCGGGGCAGGGCGCCGCCCGGTGCGGTTGTTCAGGGGGCAATGGTTTGGGGATCGGTTCGACGGGGACACTCGATGTTCGTGAGTGAATTGCCGGTCGATATTCAATGGGCGCGTCGTTGTCACCGCAGCGGGGAGAGGTGACCGAGGTATCCTCCAACGGTTTGGATGATCAAACTTTTCGGGGAATCACACATTTATCGAGATCGCCGCAACAGCGCGTACTCGTTGGTGGTCCATGGCCGGTGTTTGTGCGCGACGAATCCGTGCTCGGATTGGATGATATTCACCGGGGGTTTGGGGCGTAGAGCGCCGAAGGCGACTCGAGGCCCGAAATGTTCGATCAGGGCTGCTGCTTCCAGCGTCGGCCGGCGCGTCGAATGCCAAGGGCCGTGATGGCGAATCCGATGAACCAGGACGACGATGGGCGGGACGACGAGCCGCTGTGGAAACTGCATTGCCCTGTATAATCATGATTTTCCACCAGCGACACGACCGGCGGCGCGGCGGGGGCCGCTCCGCTCGCAGAGAAAACCCGGGTGCTGCCGGAATTGACGCCGTTGGTGATGTCGCCGATGGCGCCCGCGATGGCTACGTCGCCTTCCAGACCCACGGAAAAACCCACCAATTGAGATGCCGCTGTGTCGTCCGGGACAAACTTCATTTGGGGATCCCAAGTCGATCCTTGGTAACTGTATACGTACGCGGAGCCGGAGTAGTCACCGCCGTCGTCATCGTATGCGGAACCAATGGCTACGGTTTCATCCCATGCGGCAACCGAATAGCCGAAGAGTTGCCCCGCATTTTTGTCGAATGGCGTGACAATCGCTTCCTCGCACCAAACGCCGCTATGGCGATTAAAGATATAGACGGCGCCGGAATTGGCGCATTTGTCGCTTCGGAAGGGCGCACCAATGAATGCGCGTTGGCCGGCGGTCGAAAGTGAAAAGCCGAACGTATCGCCCGGCATTTGGTCACTTGCCGTGAGTTTTGCTTGCAAACCCCAGGGTTGTCCGCTGTTGGGGTCCGGGTCGACATAGGCATACACGGCGCCGTCATTCTCGCCATTGGCTTCGTTGTCATCCCAGGCAGCAACGAGCGCGGTCACGCTGAACACTCCCGTCGGGGGGAGCAGCGCAACGGCCGCGCCAAAGAAATCATTGGTCGTACCTACCGCGGGCAAGAATTCCTTTAAGAGAACCCAATCCGCGCCGTTGTATTGATAAAGAAAGGCCGCGCCGGTTTTACCGCCCACACCATCGACTTGCGGGGCTCCGACGAGCGCATAATCGTGATAAAGAGCAACCGAGTAGCCGAAGAAATCCTCGAATCCGGTGTTGGCCGGATCCAGCTTCTTCGTGCGAGTCCAGACTTTACCACTTCGCTCATAAACGTAGACTGCGCCGCTTTGCGGAGCGCCGCTGCCACCGCCGCGGCGTGAACCGATGATGAGCCGATTTCCCTCGAGCGCCAAGGAAAAACCGAAGTTATCGTTCAACGCGCCGTCTTTTGCGAGCAATTTTTGCTCGAGAGTCCAGCTGCCACTATCATTGACGTAAATATATACCGCGCCGGAATTGCCTCCGATATCGTCGCGGTCCGGAGCGCCCACGGCTACGGTATTTCCGGAAATGGCGACGGCAGCACCGAAAGCATCTTCACTAATCCCCTCGAATACGTTCGAGGCATTAACGGAAATGAGTTTCGTCGACGGGCTCAAATTGACCGGTCCGCCACTCATGGCCGCTTCCGTTTGCAACGCAGGTGCACGATCCAATGCCCCTTCGTCCGTGAGTATCGGTCGCATACGTTGGCGTGCGCGATCCATTTGTGATTCCGCACTCGCCTCGCCGTCATCCGAATACCCTCCACATCCGGTAGCGAGGGCCAGAACCGTAAGGATACTGAACTTCAAGGGATTTCCCATAATCATAGGGTCCTTTTTTGTTGAGAGGCAATGATCTGCCCGAAAACACCCTAGGCTAGCATAGGTGATGCCTCGGGCAAAATGGGTCAAACAGCGTGGATGGATGTTTTTTTTCCGCGTCCGTGCAGGGCAAACAAAACTTTTTCGCTGACCTGTGATGTGTTCCGTTTCGGACTCACTGCCCCGCCCTCATTCGCTCCGCCGCACCGCGCTCACAATCAATCTCGATATTTCCCAAACTCAATCCATGGATTCCCAATTTGCTTTTCCGCTATCGTGTGAATTCCACTTCCGTGTAGGAAAGGCATTAAAATATTCGCCCGGGCTTACGAGTTCGACCGGTCGGCTTTATGCAGTTTCCCGTGGGCCGAAAGATCTGGAACGTCGAACTGCGGATCAGGACCCCGCACGGTGCGGTTGTTCCGGGAGCTTTTGTTCGGGCGACGGCTTCGGCCGGGCCGGTCGAGGTTCGGGAGCGAATGGCCGGTCGATATTCGTTTTGCGCCTCATTACAATCGCCGCTGGAAGTGGTGATCGAAGCGCATGCCAATGGTTTTGATTTCCAAACTTTTCGGGGAATCATACATGCTTCCAGCTCGTCGCTGCAAAGTTTCGAGCCGCAGAGCGCCGAAGGCGACGCGAAGCCTCGAAGGTCCAACGAGTGCGTACTCGTCGGCGGTCCATCCGTACTTGGAACGGAAATCGTGCCAAAAGTCACCCGTGCAATTCGGGACGGAAACACGCACGTATTCGATGTCGTTCTCGATTACGAGTGGTTTACGTCGATTGGATTCCCACCGACGTTGGGCAATCGAGTCGAATTGCTGGTCGACGGGGAGGTCGGCTGGGGTTCGGTGGCGCAGGCGATCACGAACGCTCGGAGCTCGATTCGCATTGCGACGTGGGTGTATGATCCGAGTATGGAGCTATTGCGTCCGGATCCTTTGGCGGAGCCCGCGGCGCGGGCGCCGTATACAATTCATCGAATGCTGGAACGTCGGGCTGCGGAGGGGGCTTTGGTGCAGCTTTTGTTGTGGGATCCTCCGCTCTTGCCAATGCCCCGACAAACGCGGACGGCGGCGTGCGCACCGGGTGACGGATTCGAGGTGTTGTGCGAGAAAAACCCCACGCAACAGGTCTTGTTCCAAGAAAAACATGAATTGCCGAATCGAGTCTTGGGGGGATTGCCCATTGGTTCCTATCACCAAAAGACCGCCGTGATCGATGGACGAATTGGATTTTGCGGAGGAATGAATCTGAAGCAGAACGATTGGGATACGCGTTGGCATCGCATTTTCGATCCGGCTCGTTGTCGATTTTCGCGTCCTCGAGCCTTTCGTCAACGGGTTCGTGATTTGGCCGAAACTGCCGATCATCCGCCGCGTCATGATTTCATGGCTCGATTGGAAGGTCCCGCCGTCATGCACCTCGAAGAAAACTTTCGGCAGCGATGGAATCGATTGATGGCGCGGGGGGCATTGTATGCCGATCTGGCAACACCCATCGAATCGCCCCGGATTTGCGATAAAGTGGGTACGTCGGCGGTGCAGGTCGTGCGGACGATGCCCGCGCCATTTGAAGAACGCGGAATTCTGGACGTGTGGTTGCGCGCGATTCGGGCGGCAAAGAAACTCATTTACGTCGAAGATCAATACTTCCGCTCGGTGCTCATCAGCGAAGCGATCGCCGCGACCATTCAAAAAAACCCGCAATTGGGCGTGATCGCCATTACGAGCGAAGCGCATGCGAATCAGCCGCTCACGGGGCAATGGAGTCGTGTGTGTTTCGATATCATTCGCGCGGTGCGCCCGGACTTCGAACTTTATGCGTTGCACGTTTTCGGCATCGATTGCCGAGGGAATCAGTGCGTGCTCCCGGTCGACAATCACGGCAAGTTGCTCATTGTCGACGATGTATTTCTCATGGTGGGCAGCTGCAATGTGAATGACCGCGGATTGGAATACGAAGGGGAGTGTAACATTGCGGTTGTCGATCCGGAATTCGTCGCCCGGGCGCGGCTCGATTTGTTTCGAGATTATCTCGATGCCGATCCTCGGCTCGGTTGGAACCTCGAAAATGATGTGCGGATTTTCAGCGAACGAGCTGCGGCCAATCACAAGCGTGTTCCCGTCCACCACGAACATGCGTTTGTCGTACCTTTCGTCCCGCGGCCTCGTCGGCGAATGATTTTCGATCGGCGCGTGTTTTGATTTCGACCGCGCCGGACTCATCCGTCGAGTGTTCCCTGTGGGAGGCATCAAATTGTTTGCGTTTTGCCGGCAACGGTGCTCGAGTATCCGCGCACGTCATGCAGATCGACAGGTCCAAATTCTTGCTTCTCACCGCGAGCATTGCCGGAAGTTCGTGCGGTTCGAATTCCGCCTCGACGTCCGGCGGGCCCATTGTCGTCGCGTCGCCCGTCGTTGCTCTGCCTGGTCCTGAAGCTACGGCGTCGCCGTCCGTGAAAGTCGCGTCTGCCGGCAAACCCGGACAAACTGCCGCCAATGTCGCGGATGAAGAGACCCTCGCGGCGCTCGATCGTTCGCCCGGCGTCGCCGCTGAAGACAGCTCGATGTGTGACGAATCCGGACCGGCTCCCACCGGTTGTTCGACACTCCGCGCCCCGGGACCTCAATGCGAGAGTTTTACCGATACGCGAAGGATGTGCGGCGTTCTGGCCAAAGGATTACGGCCGAAAATCGCGGAAAAAGCTGTCGAATGCATCTTGGCTCGGAACGGGAAGCAATCTGTTTGTGATTTCAATCTCGCCAATCAATGCGGCCTGACCGCCGTGCGCCGAGGTTGCGTTGACCCGAGCACCCAAAATTCGTGTACCGCGCTCGTCCGTAATTGCAACGGCAACCTGCAAATGCGTGATTGCCAAGCTCTTTTATCGTCCGTTTCGGCCAAAAATCGTCGAAACATGATTTCCTGCATGACCGAAGGCTGTTCGGTCGAATATTGCATGTACGACGTCGAATGAAGCGCGGCACGGGCATGAATTCGGATCGGGTTTGTCGATGAATGTGCTTTTCGAGGTTCGAGCGTGACGGCGAACAAAGGCATTCGATGCACGGAAGTCGTGGTCGTTCAGGCCGGAAACGTCGCCTATCGCATCAACGATGTTGTCGTCGAAGAACCTCTGGAAATTCGTGTGGCCGGTGAAACTCTGGCCACGACGATGCGCACGCCGGGGGACGATCGTTTTTTGGCGATGGGATTTTTGTTCGCCGAAGGCGTCGTGCGGCATCGCAATGACATCGGTAGCGTGCAGCATTGCGGTCGGATCGGCGATCCACGATATGGAAATACCATCGATGTCGTCCCCGGACCGGGCGTGAATCTCGATGTGGAGATTCTCATGCGCACGAAGCGTACGGGCATTACGCAAAGCGCGTGCGGCGTGTGCGGACGCGACAGCATCGAGGATTTGTTGAAGCGTGTTCCCGTGATTTCATCGACCGAACGAATCGACCCGAATGTGATCATGAGCGTGCCGCAATTGCTCGCCATGCGTCAGGACAATTTTGCTCGAACCGGTGGTATTCACGCCGCATCTGCGATTTCCGCGGCGGGCAATATCCTTGCGCATGCGGAAGATGTCGGCCGACACAATGCGGTGGACAAAGTCGTCGGCAAATTGCTTCACGCCGACCTGTTGCCTCGCGATGATACGACGGATCAAGGCGCACGCATTCTGGCCGTGAGTGGTCGAGCGAGCTTTGAAATTGTGCAGAAGGCGGCGATGGCAGGGTTTTTATGCGTCGCCGGCATCTCCGCACCAAGCTCGTTGGCGATTGATACCGCGGAAGAAGCGGGGCTAACGTTGGCGGCGTTCGTGCGTGATGGGCGATTTACATTGTATACGCACGAAAAACGCATCGTTTGACTGGAAAAACGAACTTCAGCCGGCGTTTTGCAAAGACGGTTGCCGCAGCACTTTGCGCATGAACGCAAGGCATGCCGCACCAAGCATCGTCATGATCATCAGCGCCCGACCTTTGTCGTTGTTCGACGATTCGATCGCCACGGGGGCAATCGTCGAGCCGCATGCATTCTTTCCCAGACGAGCCGTCAAGTCGGCGCTGATTTCGACTTGGTTTGTCGCCGCCCTGATTTCGAGATCTTTCGTCAATGCCGAACGCGGCAAGTTCGCTTCCAGGCGCGTGACCCAAACATCTTTGGGATGCAAACCATTCAATGCCGTCGCGATATCGTCGAGTGTCGTTTCTTCGACCGGGTCGGTTGCTCCGCATTCGAAAAGACGCGCATCCGTTTCATTGGCGTCAACGGTGCCGCAGGAAGCATCATACGAAGGCACACCGGCGGGGCAAGGGTCGACGACGAGCCGGCTGCTCGCCGTGAATTGTCGAAATGTGGTCGCGCACGTCGAATCCGTGCTTTCGCCGTTTTTCAATCCTTGACGAATGTAGGCTTCGCCGAGAATGCTCGTGGAGTTGAAGTCGTTGTTGACGTCGAAATTGCGGGCCAATGGCGTCGTCAAGGCTTGTTGCCGCGCGAAATTCGTCAACCAGACATTGCCTCCGTCGAGACCGAGCGCGCGATCGTGTAATTCGCTATAGTTGGACGAACCGGTTTCGAAATCCCACGCCAGAAGGTCGAGCGGGATGACCGTATTCGTGGCGTCTTTGGCTTCCCAACGTCCCTCGCCGATGATGTACAGCGTAATGCCGACATTCGCGCCCGTGCCGACCGAGATCATGCGCATCGGCAATATCGGATAGGCACCTTTTTGCACCACGCGCACGGGTTTCATTTCATCGATCCCTTTTCCGGGTTGCAGCTTCAGCGCAATGAAATCGAATCCCTCTTTGACGTAAGCGTCGATGACGGGGGCCGCATCGGCGGGCAACGTAAATCCCGCATTGGTCAACCAGTCATCGAGAACGCCCGGTGTTTTCGTGCTGAGCGTGACGGTTTCGAATGGGCCTACGGTTCCGCGATGTACGATGTCGACGCCGTTGGAATTTCCGTCGAAGTTGCCCGACTTCAAGTCGCTGCTGCCGCAGCCCGAGTTTCCGCAATTGATCTCGGGCGCCATCACATTGGTCGTCGTGGCGGCTTCCAGCGCTTCGAACCACGCGTCCGTTGACAATTCGATCATTGCTCCGGGTTTTACAGGTAAAATCCAACCGAAGCTCTTCGGGTCGCCTTTGTATTGAATCTGATCCCACAACACCGTTTGTGTCGGCGAAATCGACAAGGCTATGCGATGCGAGTTGACGACGGCATTGCTTTCCGGCGGCGCAACGAATCCGGCGCAAGCTCGAGTTTCATGCGACCATGTCAGGATCCCGGCCATGGGCGCGAGCAAGGCGAGAGCAAGGAAGCGAGTTTTCATTTGGTCTCCAATCGCGCCGTAACAAATGGGCGCACCATGCAATCTACCACGGTCTTGGAGCGTTGCGAACGGGGTTGAATCGCAGGCGTAAACTTCCGAGCACCGTGGCAAAGATGCGCTAACGTAGCGGCCATGTTTCCCCCTCCGCCACCCTGGTCGCAACATATCGTCTCGCTCGGCGTGACGGGCACCAATGGCAAAACGACCACCACCACGTACCTTGCGCACGCGCTCGAAACTCTGCATACGCCGGTTTTGCGCGTGACGACGATGGGTTCGTTCCTTGGCCGGGAAAAACTTTCCGTCGAAGCGAATTACGACGGATTCATAACGGCGATGAAGTCGGCGCTCGAAGCCGGCGCGAAATACGCGGCGCTCGAATGCACCAGCGAAGCATTGGCGGCGGGATTTGCCAAAGCTTGGCCCTTATCGATGGGCGTCTTCACGAACTTGACGCGGGATCACCTCGACAGCCACGGATCGGCTGAGCATTACCTGGCGAGCAAAGCCCAATTGTTCGTTCACCTTCCGCCGGCGGGATCGGCGATTGTCAATGGATACGATCCGGCTTCCGCGCTCCTGGCCGAAATCATTCCAAACGGCGTCCAAGTCGTTTCTTACGGAGTGCCCTCGCGCTTGTCCGGACAACCCGCGGCGTTACCCTTGGACGTATCGGCGTCGGAGATCGTCGTTTCTTATGAGGGAACGCAGGCGAATCTGCGTGCCGCGAAATGGTTTGGCGAAGAAGAACGAAGGCTTCGACTGCGAGCGGTCGGAGATGTGTACGTGGAAAACGCCCTCGCGGCATTGGCCGCGGCGATTCAAATGGGCGCCCGCGTCGATGATGCGCTTGGCGCGATTGAACAAACGCCGCCCGTTCCGGGACGATTCGAAGTTGTGGGCAAGGGACCACGTGCCGTCATTGATTATGGTCATTCGCCGGATGCCATCGAGCGGACGTTACGCACGGCACGAGCATTATGCCAAGGAAAATTGGTTATTGTTTTTGGAGCCGGCGGAGGCCGGGACAAGGGCAAACGTGCGTCCATGGGCGCGGCGGCTCGGGGAGCCGACGAGATTGTCCTGACAAGCGACAATCCGAGAATGGAGGATCCGGCGGCCATCACGCAGGCCATTCGTCAAGGCCTTGGCACGCATCGTCACGTTTCAATCGAGCTCGATCGGGAACGCGCGATTCGAACTATTTGCGAAAAGCTTGCTGTGGATGATGTGATCGTCGTGGCCGGGCGCGGTCCCGAGACACATCAGATTTTGGCGGATGGCCCGCGAAATCTCGTGGATGCGGACGTTGTGCGGCAGGCATTGGGCATATCGAGCGCGACATAGAGATCTTGCCCAGCTCCAAATCTGCTCTGCATCTCGGTCACTCGGGATCGCACGGCCCCGAGCAATACGGTTTGACCATCCCCGTTCTCAACCAATCGTTCGTTTGCGAATAGGCCGCATCGAGCACGCGGACTTTGTCGTGGGGATCGTCGTTTTCCGGTCCGGCCGGGGGCGTGTTCGTCTTGGGAGCCTCGGGCAAACCAAAGGAGAATTCCACCATTCCCGGCCCCGCAAAAGGCCCGTCCGCTTCGGGGATGCCAAAGATGCTTCGATTGACGGGTTTCAAGTTTTTGGCGCCAATGGATCGCGCGATCATGTGCGCGCCGAGCGGCGTGACTTGATAATCACCGAGGGCGACGTGCAAAAGCACCTCATGATCCGGCGTATTCGGGAAAGGATTGCCGTGAAGATGGGCTGCGTATCCCGTCGGTTCCGTGCGATCCCAAAGCATCTGGAGCAAGCCCAAGACGATTTGCATATTGCGGCTCGTCTGGTACGCCCCTTTCAGCAGCAGGAAAAACGGAGCAAAATCCACGCTGCGATTCAGGAGCAAACTGTAGGGCATCCCCGGTTCGCCCAAGAGGCCTCGCGTGACATCCGTCGAAAGAGCCATATACGTCACGCCAAAGATTCCGCCTTGGCTGTCGCCGCGATAAAAACGAAGCGTCGGATCGATCGCGCTTTGTCCATTGAATTGAATCTCCGGTTCCGCGACAAACCGTCCTGACATCATGCGCATGGCCAATAGACTATTGATCATACCCTGGTGTTGACGATCCACGGACCTTTGGAACATGCCGATATCCATCACGATTCCGTCGCGGATGAAGGCTTCGTCATCTTCGGCCATTCCGACGAAATCCACCGAGAACGGCAGATAATCGTGGCGATTGCCGAGCTCGGCCAAAAATCCGTTTTGCCCCTCGAACTTAGTCCCCAAAAGCCCGTGGCCATTTTGCAGCAACGCCAGCTTTTTGCCCATCGTCGCCGCATGCGGCACGTGCACGACGAATTCGAAATCCGCCATGCCGTTTTGCACGGGTTTCCCATTGGCATCCAGCATCAAATGCGCGCCGGGACCGGGTTGGTCCAGGTACAAAGGCACGGACATCGTTCCATGAATTCGTCGCGCGACCCGTGGATTCTCGGCGATCGTAAAATTCTCCACGCTCGTGATCTTGTATTCAGGACCGTCTTTGCCCACTTTCGCGAGCGCGTCGTCTCGCATCGCGAGCATCCACCCGGTGGTGTTTTCCGTGCTCGCCGTGGAGAAGTCCCAAGCGATTTGGAGATCTTTTCGAGAAATCCCGGCTTTTTCCAATTTGGCGAAAATATCGGCATACAAATCCCGCCGCGCGTTCGTGGCCGCTTCACACGATGCCGCATTGTCGCGCAAGGCCTTGAATTCGGGCGTCGGAGCCAATACCGCACCTGCGGCATTCTTTACGTTGCGAATGGCGACGATGTAACGCGTTGCGTCCGCCAAGCGCACCACGGGTCGAATCATGAACGCGCGATCTTCATCCGGTTCGGTGGCCACGGAATAATCGAGCTCGGCGAAATGCGGGATTCGTTCCCCCGTATCGGCGTTGATCAGAATGGTCGGTGAATCATCCTTGATGGAAAGGTCGATGGTATCTTGACTTGCCAGGCCGTCGACGGTCGCTCCTTCGAGGTGTGTGAGAATGGTTTGGCCCGGTGAAAAACCATCGCGATTGGACCACGACGCCGGATCGATGTTTTTCCCGGTACTCGAGACGACGGGCAGCGTCGTTGCGCCAAAAGCAACACGTTTTCCCGTGGCCGTGGTTGCGTCGTCGGCGAGCCACACGTTGGAGGGAAAGGGAAAACCGCATTGCGTCGGAACGAGCGGATCGCAATCGTTTCCCGCCAATAACGCCGGGCCGTCTTTGGCGATCGCCGGTGCGGCGGGACAATCGAGTTTGTCGTTCGGTGTCGTGGACGAACATCCGAGGCCGAGGGTGGCGAGCGTGAGTGTAAGGAATGCGGATCGTCGGAAAAAGGTCGAAGGTTTCAGCATCGGCTCAACATAACAGAGCGAATCGAACGGGGGGTGCCATTTTGAAAATCCGAGTGGCATTCAGGACGCCGCACGCTATGTTGCGCGCCATGTCGATCGCCGTCGTCGTCTCGTGTCATGGAACTGTCTCGAATCTCGAAGATTTGCCGGCATTCATTCACAACATTCGGCGCGGACGTCCCGCGCCACCGGAACTGATCGCGGAAGTCAAGCATCGTTTCCAGCTCATTGGCGGCTCGCCGCTCATGACCATTACGGCGGCTCAAGCTCGAGCGCTCGAATCGCGGCTGGGTCTTCCGGTCGTCGTGGCGTCACGGCTTTGGCATCCTTATCCCGCGGAAGTATTGCCGACATTGGTCGACCGCGGCATTCGCACGGTGATTTCGTTGCCGCTCGCGCCTCAGTCCGTGGACGTCTATCACGCGTCCCTACGCGAAGCCGCGGCCAAGATTTCCGAATTGAATGTCGTCGCGGTCCCGGCGTGGGGGATGGAGCCCGCGTTGATTGATTCATTCGAGCAAACCATTGACGAAGCGTTTGGCGCGGTGAACGCCGACGAACGAACGTCCATTCCCATCGTGCTCTCCGCCCACAGTTTGCCCAAGCGGGTCATTGCCTCGGGCGATCTCTACGAAAAGCAATTCCGTGAAATGGCGGGTGCCGTGGCGGCCCGTTTCGAAGCGCGAGGTTTTTCCGTGCGTGTGGCGTTTCAGAGTCAAGGGGCGAGCAACGAAGCGTGGCTCGGTCCGGATGTTGCCGAGACCTTTGCGGAATTGTCCTCCGGCGGAGCGCAAAGCGTGTTGATTGCGCCGATCGGCTTCGTGGCCGAACACGTGGAGACGCTCTACGACTTGGATATCGAGGCGCCGACGATTGCCCAAAAGGCGGGCATCCATCGCCTTTTGCGGGCCAAAGCCGTCGGTGATCGTCCTCGATTCATCGATGCGCTCGAGACCATCGTTCGTCGCGTCCTACCGGCGTGAGAACGTATTGGGTTTGACCGCGGAGCGGACAAACCCATGTCAGGTCCAGGACAGGTCCTGGCGCGGGGCCGGGGGCGCGGAGCCCCCGGTGGGTCTGGGTGAAACCCAGCAAACTCTCGAGAAACTCTCGACAAACACGAGCCAGGAGAAAAATCGTGCCGCGTCCCGTTCAAAATCCTCCCAACCCCTGGTCGTCGACGCAGGTCGAATGGCTCGAAGAACCGCCTCAGGCGACGTTGCAAATCTTCGAGGAAAAAGCGCGGAGCATTTTATCCGAAAACGACAGCCCCGATTTGCCATTTCGTTACAGCATCAACCCGTATCGCGGGTGCATTCACGCGTGCGCGTATTGTTACGCCCGCCCGAGCCACCAATACCTCGGGTTTGGCGCGGGAACGGATTTCGATCGCAAAATCGTCGTGAAAACCAACGCCGCCGAGCTGCTGCGGGAGGCTTTCCTGCGTCCTTCGTGGTCCGGCGACAACATTGTTTTTTCCGGAAATACCGATTGTTATCAAGCCATCGAAGCCAATTACGAAATCACCCGCCAATGTTTGCAGACCTGTTTGGATTTTCAAAACCCCGTCTCGATCATCACGAAAAGCCGCCTCGTAGCCCGTGATGCGTCACTCTTGGCGGAATTGTCACGCCGCGCCCGAGCGGCTGTTTTTCTCAGCATTCCGTTCGCCAAAGATGAAGACTCGCTCAAAATCGAACCGTGGGCGGCCAAGAGCAGCCAACGGTTTTCGGCCATGCGCATCTTGGCCGATGCCGCCATTCCCGTAGGAATCGCCATTGCTCCGATTATCCCCGGCTTGAATGATCCCGATATTCCGGAATTGCTCGAACGGGCCAAAGATGCGGGAGCGTCGTTTGCCTTCTGCCAACCTTTGCGGCTGGCCGCCGAAGTTCTTCCGGTATTCGAAGAACGGCTTCAAGAGGCGTATCCCTTGCGTGTCAACAAGGTCAAAAATGCGGTGCTCGAAATGCGCGGCGGGAAAATGAATGAAAGCGCGTTCGGGGCACGTTTTTCCGGACAAGGCCCGCGCTGGACGATGATCGAAAAGCTGTTCGAGACGCATTGTGCGCGGGTGGGATTGAATCACGATCGCCTATCGAGCGATGGACCGTCGACGTTTCGGCGCCCGCAAAAGCAGCTTTCGCTTTTTGATCGGTAGTCTTCGTTTCCGGCTCGCTTGGCTTGTCGTCTTTCTGCTAGGGTCGTGGACATGACCGCGTCTGCCGACCAAGTTCCCGCTGAACACGCTGCATCCGACCGCGCTCCGCACGAACCGTACGTCTCGCCCAACGACAGCCCGCGTGAGCTCACGGTGCGCGCCGTCGCGTTGGGGGCGCTTTTGGGCGTTGTTTTCGCGGCTTCTTCCGTGTACTTGGCGCTGAAAGTGGGTTTGACCGTATCGGCATCCATCCCGATCGCCGTCATGTCAATCACCATTTTTCGGTTATTTGGACGAGCGACGATTCTGGAGAACAACATCGTCCAAACCACCGGATCCGCTGGAGAATCCATCGCGGCCGGCGTGGCGTTCACGTTGCCTTCGCTCTTGTTGATGGGTTACGACTTGCCGGCAGCCAAGGTGCTCGTTCTGAGCGTTTTGGGCGGATTGCTCGGCGTGCTCATGATGATTCCATTGCGCCACGGGCTCATCGTCGAAGAGCACGGGAAACTCAAGTATCCCGAAGGTGCGGCTTGCGCGGACGTGCTCATCGTCGGTGAAACGGGCGGGACGAATGCCAAAACGGTGTTTTCCGGTTTTGGAATGGGTTTTCTTTACAAACTCGTCGGCGAACCGTTGAAGTTTTTTCAGATGAACCCCGATTATCGCTTTACGGCGTTCAAAGGCGCGAGCATCGGCGGCGAACTGTCGCCGGAAATGCTCGGCGTCGGGTATATCATCGGCCCACGCACGGCGAGCATCATGATGGCGGGCGGCGTCTTGGCCTATTTGATCCTCATTCCGATGATCGCATTTTTCGGCGATCACCTCGATGTGAATTTGTTTCCCGCGACGAAACTGATTCGCGACATGGCGCCCAATGAAATCCGCAGCCGTTATGTTTTGTATATCGGCGCGGGGGCCGTCGCGACGGGCGGTTTCATCAGTTTGGGCCGAGCGCTTCCGACGATCGTCAAAGCGTTTCGGAGTGGAATCAAGAGTTTCCGGGCGGGCCGCGCGGGCAATACCGCGGTTCCGCGCACTGAACGCGATTTGCCGTTTTCGGTCGTTCTTTACGGATCGATTGCGCTGCTGCTCGGGATTTGGCTCGCGCCGATGCTCGGCATTACGTTCCCTTCGGCCGTGCTCATCATGCTCTTCGGATTTTTCTTCGTGACCGTTTCGTCGCGTATTTGTGGCGAAATCGGCTCGTCGTCGAATCCCATTTCCGGCATGACGGTTGCGACGCTGCTCATTACGTGCCTCTTGTTCTTGGCCATGGGTTGGGTCGGCGTCGATTATCGCGCAATGGCCTTGTCCACGGCGGCGATCGTTTGTATCGCCGCATCGAATGGCGGGGCGACGAGTCAGGATTTGAAAACGGGATTTCTCGTCGGCGCGACACCTTATCGGCAACAAATCGGATTGCTCGTCGGGGTCATCACGAGCGCTCTCGTCATTGGTACGACGCTGCTATTCCTGAATAAGTCGTACACCACGCGCGCTGCGGAAACGTACGAAATGCCCATTCCACCGGCATCCATTACGCAAACGATGGACAAAGGTCCGGACGGCAAAGAGTATCGCGTGGCGTATCAAGCCGAATCGGGCGCGTCGATTCCGCAAGGAAAGTATTTGGTCGACGAAGCGGGCAAAGTCGCCTTCGTGATTGATCCGGGCATCGGCGGGCGCGTGCCGCATGAACCGGAAAAACTCGAATCTGCAGCGCCGGTTCCCAACACCGCAATGAAAAAAGGCTCGATGCTCGGACCGGATCGTAAATCCTACGATGTCGTCGAAGTTCCTTCGGCGGCTGGAGGAGCGCCGACGCGGTATCTCGCCGACAATGGTCAACTCACGTATCGATTGCGGGAAGTCAAAAAGCTCGACGCACCCAAAGCGAGCCTCTTTGCCTTGATCATCGACGGCATTCTCACGCGAAAACTTCCGTGGGATTTGGTGCTCATCGGCGTGATGTTGTCGTTCATGATGGAGCTGTGCGGCATTGCCTCCTTGCCATTTGCCGTGGGTGTGTATTTGCCCATTTCGACGAGCGTTCCCATTTTCGTGGGCGGTCTCGTGCGCTGGCTCGTGGATCGTCGTCGCGGTGGAGAAGAATCCGATTTCAGCCCGGGAACGTTGCTCAGCTCCGGGTACATCGCGGGCGGCGCGATCGCGGGCCTCGTGGCGGCATTCGTGGCGGGCGTGGGCATGGAGGCGAAATTCGACGTGAGTCACATTTTCGCGGCATTCAGCGCGAGCAACTTCTCGGGCATGATCGCCTTCGCCGCCTTGGCTGCATTCCTGTATTCGACGGCGGTTCGCGGCGACTCGGCGACCGGAAAATAATCAATCACATCGGTGGTCTCGGGCCGGGAGGCATCGCACCCGGCGGAGGGGTCATTCCCGGAGGTGCCGACATTCCCGGAGGTGCCGACATGCCCGGAGGTCCGGCGCTCGGGCCGGGACCCGCGGCGGCCTTCCGAGTGCCTTCAGCCAAAAGTGACCGGTAAATCTCGGATGTTTTGACGAGTTCGTCATGGCTGCCCATCGCGGCGATCTTGCCTTTGTCGAGCACCACGTTCCACGACGAACGGACCAAGTGCGGAGCGTGCGTCACGACAATCGTCGTGCGACCCGCCGACAATTCCACGACGTTCTTGAGCAATTCTTCAGCCGTCGCCGCGGGCAAACCCGCCTCCGGCTCGTCGAGCACCAGCACGCGAGCATCTCGCAAGAGCATCCGCGCCAGCATCAGCCGACGTTGTTCTCCTCCCGAAAAGTTTGGCGGGACCTTACGCACGTCCGTGGACAAACCTCGCCCGTTGCGTCCTTCGGCGAGTTCGTCCAGATGTACCTTCGTCAACATCGCCTTCATCGCCTCGGCCGCCGGAGCCTGATCCAATCCCAGCGCCAGGTTCTGCTCGACAGAACGTTCCAAGAGCACCGAAGCTTGACCCAGCACCGCAAATAACTTGGACAAGTCTCGCGGAGCTATCCGCGACAGATCGACATCTCCGACGCGGATGCTCCCACCCGTGGGTTCGTCCAGGCGTAACAGCATGCGGATCAACGTCGACTTGCCCGAACCGGAAGCTCCGCAAATGGCGACGATGGCGCCGGCGGGAATTTTGAGCGACAAACCATCGAGCACTGCGCGATCGCTACCTTCCGGTTGATACGTCAAGTTGTCGAGGTTGACCGACGTGCCTTGCAGTTGCGACAGGGGGACGGGATCCGCGGGCTCCGGAGGATGCGGCGGAAGCGACAGGAGATCGCGCAAAGAAGCCAAGAGGGGAGCTCGTTCCAACAGGCCCGAGCGCAAGCCGTCGATGGCTTCGAAGCGTCCCAGGAGCAGCGGGACGACGAGGAGGAGTTTGGCCACGTCACCCGCGTCGTGCGTGCGTCCGGAGAGCTTCATCGCGACGAGGATCATCAGCGGCGACATCGCCGTCAGAACGCTCTTGATTTGTCCGGACAAAGCCAATGCGGCGGCGAAGTTGCGCCGGGCATCGGCGGCGCCGTGGGCCGAGCCTTTGAATTCATCCAAGGCCGTATTTCGGGCCCCGAGCAAACGTAGTTCTTCGGTTGCGCCGAGCATTTCGCCGAGAGATCCGAAGACGCTCGTGTCGGCGCGTTGCATCGCCTGCATGCGCTCGCCTACGCGTCGCGAAGCGCGATCGGACAAGAGGCGCGACAACACGAAGAGCACGGCGGTCGCGACCAGGACAAACCATGCGCCACCAGTGGCCAGATCCACGGCGAGCACGAGCAACGTGACGAGCGCCTGCGGCAGGCCGGTCAAGACGGCGACGGCGAAATCGGCGACGGCGGCGGCATCACGAGCAATGACGAGTTTGACCGCGTCAAACCCTCGAGCTGTCGGAGCTTTCGCGCCCGGGGGAGCCGGCGGGCCGCCTTTGGGAGCGAGAGCCGAGGCTCCGGCGGCGTTCAAGGCGCGGGGGGAGGCCCAAAGCGCGGAGCGTACGAGCTCGATGCGCAAAGCCGCGGTGACTTCGGCGGCGAGCTCCGAACCTTTGCGACTTTGCGCCATCGCGATGCCAACGGTGACGATCGTGGCGGCGAGCGTGACGACGATGACGAGCCAAGGGTTTGTCCCGGACACGAGTCGCGCAAACGCGCCGGCTACGCCGGGAGTCGGTGTGGGAGGACGACCCAGAATGGCGCCGATGGCGACGCCGACGAGGCTCGGAAGAAGGCCGGCGGTCGCACCGGCAACGGTGGCGAGGCCGATGGCGGAAGCGAATCCGAGAATGGGGCCGCCTCGGAGCGAGCGGCGGAGGATGGCAAGAATGGCCCAGAGATCACGCACGTTGCGGCAATGCTACAGGACCCCGGCCATCTGGTTGCAAGCATCGTGCTTTCGGGAGAGGCTACGCGTCGTGCGCGCGGTGTCGTTGGCGATTGCGGTCGTGGGTTTGGGTTGTTCGCAACCCGAGGTGACGATTGCGCCCGCGCCGATATCGTCGGTGTTTTCGGCGGATGCCGGACCGGGTTTGTCCGCGGAGAGCCTCGATGGGAGAGCCCCCGTGGCGCGAGAACCCGAACCGGGCGTGCTCGCGGAGCTTCTCGCGGCAGCTCCGAAACATGCGCCGACGTCGACCGATCCCGATGGGGGAACGCTGATCGGTACCGAGACAAACCTGAAGCCGGACGGACCTTCCGACAATGGTTTGGGGCCACAAGGTTTGGCGCCGAAGGTTCGGGGCCGAGCGTCTTCGGTGGTGGAAAGTGGGACGGTCGAAGTGCAGGGATGGCCTGCGCGTGTGGCTGAAAGAACGGCGCGAGCGCAAGTGTATTACCCGCTCACGACCCGATGCCGCGACGCGCTGGGCAAGATTCTGCCGCCCGATGCCATCGTGCTCAAGTTTCGAGTGGATGAAGACGGCAACATCGTGCCTTCGACCATCAGCGCGGTTGCGGCGGATGCGCGTTACGAAAGCGCGGCCAATTGCATGCGTCGGGAGCTGTCGGCTCTCGCATTTCGCGGTCCGGCGGCATATCGAGGTTTGACGACTTCTCTCAACGCCACCATTCCGTCGGTCGATTGAATGTCGGTGGAATATCGAATGCAGGTTCGTCGCCCGGAATTTCCGGCGCGAGTCGACTTCATGCCGCCTGCGATTGGATGCTGCGCTCCGGCCGCATGGATGCGGTATAAGCTTGCGACGGCGCGTTGGATGGCGTGTCGAGCGATGAGAAGCTGAGAGCGAATACGGTGGACCTGAGCAACGAAGCTGATCAGACGCTCGTTATCATTGGTAACGGGATGGTCAGCCATAGGCTCTGCCAGCGAATGGTGGAGTACAACGCAGTCGACGACAAACGCATTGTCGTCTTCGGCGAAGAACCTCGACCCGCCTACGATCGAGTTCACCTGACGGATCTTTTGTCCGGGACACCTTCGACAAACCTCACGCTCGCGACGGAAGAGTGGTACGCGCACAACGGAATTGAATTGTTTCTCGACGATCCGGTGGTCGAGATCGATCGCGTCAATGGGATCGTTCGTTCGCAGTCGGGCCGATCGATTGCCTACACGCGGCTCGTGTTTGCCACGGGCGCAAAACCATTCGTTCCTTCGGTCGAGGTCATTTCGCCCAACGGAGAAGAGCTTCCCGGGGTCTTCGTGTACCGCAGCGTCGACGATGTTTACGACATCGAAGAGCGCGCCGACGAACTTCTGGGCACGCCGTTCCAAGAAGCCGCGGTCATCGGTGGAGGCATCTTGGGACTGGAAGCAGCCAAGGCGGTGTATGACC
>CAYSYX010000129.1:0-2707 GCA_964435055.1 uncultured Polyangium sp.
GGTACGTCCCGCAAGACGACCTCGTGCATCCCGAACTCACGGTGTTCGAAGCGGTGAAGTACAGCGCGAAGTTCCGACTTCCGCCGGATTATTCGGAAGCGGAAATCGACGCGCGCGTCGAACAGACGATCAAGGACCTGGGCCTCGAAGGTGTGAAGAACCTTCAGATCGGCAAACCTGAAAAGAAGATCCTTTCGGGTGGTCAACGCAAGCGCGTCAACATCGCGCTCGAGCTCGTTACGGATCCGGTCATCTTGTTCCTGGACGAACCGACTTCAGGTCTCGCGGCGGACGACACGACGGCGCTGATCACGTTGCTTCACGATCTGACGAAAGCGACCGGCAAGACGATCATCATGACGATCCATCAGCCGGCGAAGGACGAGTTCGAGAAGTTCACGCACTGTTTCATCATGGGGTACGGCGGCGTGCCGATGTTTTTCGGGCCAAACCGACCCGATGCGTATCGATTCTTCGGTACGTGGAAGGAACGTCAGCGACAGCCGAACGACATCGACAACCCGCGCGACATGTTCGAGATGATCGCGCAGCGTGAGCGTGTGGTTTTCGATCGCATGAAGATGACCGATCCGAACGTCCCTCGCGGCACGGCGCGTAAGGCGTCGGCGATCGAATGGCGCGGCGAGTACTACAGCAACAACAATCCGACGTACTCGAAGATGTATTCGGGTCGGCGCGAGATCGGCACCGGACAAGGTCAACGAGGCGTGCCGGAGAGACGTGCGACCACATCGGGGCAACTTGGTTTGCTCTTGTCGCGATACTTCAAAACCAAAATAAGAGACACGAGCGGCACGGCGATCATGCTCGCGCAAGCTCCGATCATCGGCGTGCTCTTGGCGATCGTTTTCGGTTGGCAGGAGAAGGCGATCCCGGCGTGGTGTCTCGGAGCGTTGCAAGAGCTGTCGCGCAAGTTCGGTGGTGGAACATCGAGCGGCGACATCATGAAGAGCATGACGGCGACGAGCGACAACACGGGCGCCGTGTTCTTTTTGGTCGTCGCTGCGGTCTGGTTTGGAACGTCAAACGCGGCTCGTGAGATCGTCGCCGAGCGTGCGATCTACTTGCGCGAACGCATGGTCAACTTGGGGCTGCTCAACTACGTGCTCTCCAAGTACATCCTGCTCGCGTTCTTCTGCATCATTCAGTGCACGGTGCTGCTCGGCATCGTGTTCTTCGCGCTGGGATTCCACGGCGGGCCGGCGGCCTTCTTGTTGCAGCTCGTATCGCTCGTGACGACGTCGTTGTCTGCGGTTGCTCTCGGGTTGTTGTTGTCGACGGTCGTCACCTCGTCGGAAGCGGCGATGGCGCTCACGCCGATCGCGTTGATTCCTCAGGTCGTGCTGGGTGGTCTCATGGTGCCCATGACGACGGTGCCGCACTTGAAGCCGCTCATGATGGTGATTCCGGCGCGTTGGGGTTTTGAAGGCGCGATCGTTCCGCAACGAAATGCGCTGCAAGACGATCCGGCGTGGATCATCGACCTCGGGCGCAAGGAAAGTTCACCGACGGACTTCATCGAAGCGGGCAAATTCAAATGTGCCGTCGCCCAAATGGCCTCGGACACCTTTGCAGGCGGCTGGGGTTTCACTACGTACGAGATGACGTGGTTGCCGTTTGCCGTTCTCGGCGGCAGCACGCTCGTGCTCCTCGTTCTGCTCTGCGTCATCTTGAAGCGTCGCGATCCGGTCTGAACAAGTGAAACAGCTTCGCCTCTCCTCCCGAACATCTCGTATAGGCACGTTGGTTTGTCTTGCCGCAACCTTTGGAGCGCCGGCATCCGCATGGGCTCAGGCGGAGCAGCCGGCGCCTGCGGCGACACCGCAAGTCACGATGCCCAGGCCCATCAACTACGTGCCGCCGGTGTATCCGCCGGAAGCGGAGAAAGCGGGTCTGGAAGCGACGGTCTCGCTTCAGCTCGATATCGATCGTGAAGGCAAAGTAAAAAACGCGGTGGTGATCGAACCTGCGGGCAACGGGTTTGATGAAGCCGCCATCGAAGCGGCGAAGAAGCTTCAGTTCGAGCCGGCGCGCAAGCCGGATGGCACGGCCGTGCCGGCGCGCATTTTTTATCGGTATTCGTGGACGTCGAAAAAAGTCGAGAAGCCGGTCGAACCGTCCGGACAAACCGGCGCCAAAAAGTCCGAATCGCTGCGAGGCGTGGTGCTTTCGAGCGGCGGGGACGTGGCGCTCGTCGGCGCGACGATTTCGGTGACCAACGAAGCCGGCGAAAAGAAAGAAGCGACGGCGGAGGGCGACGGGACATTTCAGTTTGGCGAAGTTCCCCCGGGCAAATATCGCGTCGTCGTGAGCGCTCCGGGATTCGATGCCCTCGAAGTGACGGAAGAAATCGCCAAAGGCGAAGCGCTCGAAGTCAAGTATCGGCTCGTTCCCACGGCCGATGGTCTCGAAGTCATCGTTCGCGGCGCTCGTTCACCGCGTGAAGTCACGAAGCGGACCATTGAACAACGTGAATTGAGCCGTATTCCGGGGACGAACGGTGATGCTCTGCGCGGATTGCAAAATCTACCGGGTGTCGCGCGTCCTCCGGGTTTGGCCGGTATTCTTCTGGTCCGTGGAGCTGCTCCGCAGGACACGCAAACGTTCGTCGACGGCACACAAATTCCGCTCATTTACCATTTCGGCGGTTTGTCCTCCGTCGTGCCGACGGAGATGCTCGATAAGA
>CAYSYX010000129.1:2717-20138 GCA_964435055.1 uncultured Polyangium sp.
TTTTATCCGGGCAATTTCAGCACTCAATATGGTCGCGTCATGGGCGGCATCGTCGACGTGTCCATTCGCTCGCCGAAAAACGACGGCAAATACCATGGTTTGGCGCAGGCGGATTTCGTCGACGCGCGGGCCTTGGCGGAAGGACCCGTTCCCGGCACGAAGAACAAGATTCGCTTCGCAGCCGCGGCCCGACGCAGTTACATCGATACGTGGCTCGGCCCCGTGCTGCGTTCCGCGGGCGCGGGCGTTACGCAAGCCCCCGTGTATTGGGATTATCAACTGGCGCTCGAGACGAATCCCACGGCGGATTCCAGTTTGCGCCTCTCCTTTTTCGGTTCGGACGATTCGCTCGCGTTGATCGCGGATCAGCCGCCTCCGGGAGAACCGGCCATCAGCGGCAACGTCGGATTTCACACCGGGTTTCATCGCATTCAATTGCGTTATGAAAACGACATCGACGCCAAGAGCAGGTTTGCCGCGGTATTGGCGTTCGGCAAGGATGAACTCGATTTCGGCGTCGGAGCATTTTTCTTCAACCTCGACAACTACAGCATCAGCCAACGAGCGGAATACACGCGCCGGATCAGCAAAGGCGTCACGTTCAATACGGGCCTCGATGTATTTACGTCCTATTCGCAGGCGAATTACCGCGGCCCTGCACCGCCGCGTCCGGGTGAACCTTCCAATGGTCCATTTTCGACGCGTCCGCTGATTGAAAACAAATTCGACGGTTGGATTTGTTATCCGGCGGTTTATGGGGAACTCGAGATTGCGCCGACATCCCGAGCCAAGATCGTCCCGGGTGTACGCATCGAGTCCTACAATTTGGCCAAAGGTATCGACATCTCTCCGCGCTTGAATGGTCGCGTCGATATTCGTCCGGGTTTTCCGCGCACGACGGTCAAAGGCGGGCTCGGGATTTTCACGCAGCCGCCGCAATTTCAGGAGGCGATTCCGCCTTTCGGTACGGAAGGATTGCGTTCGAATCGGGCCATTCAATACGCGCTTGGTGCGGAGCAGGAATTCACGCGAAACATCGAATTCAGCGTGGAGGGTTTTTACAAGCAGCTCGATAGGCTCGTTTCGCCGCTTCCGAAGGACATCGGCGGCGGTGTCGAATACTTCAACGTGGGCAAGGGCCGCATTTACGGCGCCGAGTTCTTGTTGAAATACAAGGCCGATTCCAATTTCTTCGGCTGGATCGCGTATACCTTGTCGCGCAGCTTGCGCACGCCATACCCGGGCGCGGACGAGAATCCCGTCAATTTCGATCAGACGCATATTCTCACGGCGCTCGGCAGTTATCGCCTTGGCGGCGGATTCGAATTCGGCGCAAGGTTCCGACTGGTCTCCGGCAACTTGACGACCCCGAACGTTTGCAATTACGAACTCGCGGGATGCATTCCGAATCGAGCCAATGCGATGTACAACGCGGCGGCGGGAACGTACGTGGCGATTCCGTACAGCGGTCCGGCGAGCGAACGGTTGCCGATGTTCCACCAATTGGATTTGCGCCTCGACAAACGTTGGCGCTTTCCTCGCTGGCAATTCTCGATGTATCTCGACGTGCAGAACGTGTACAACAGCCAAAACGTCGAGGGGCTCGATTACAACTTCAACTACACGGCGCGGCAATACGTAACGGGTTTGCCGATTTTGCCATCCATTGGTTTCCGTGGAGATTTCTGAGGTTTGGAAAATGTTGACGCAGCGGGAGGTTCTTTTATGAAAAACGCGAAACCTTCCAGAAGGCTTTGGTTGTCGGCGCTGGCGTCGGTGTTTATGGCCGCGCCGCTCATCGCTTCCAGCGCTTGTTCACCCGGGTATTTGCCCTCGGACTTGGTGAACGGCCTGCGGATCATGGCCGTTTCTCCGGACCAATCTTATGTATTGCCCGGCGAAAGCGTCACATTGACCTTGAATTTGCGCGACGGTCATCCCGACGGCGTGCGTCCCGCGAACGTGTTGTGGCTCGGAGGTTGCGTCAATCCTCCGGGCGACTTGTATTATGGATGCTTTCTGCAATTCGCAGAAATCTTCAAGGCGCTCGGTGAAGGAGGGCTCGGGCCGCCCAAGCCCGGACAACCTCCGCCGAACATTCCCCCGGGCCTGATTGGATTCAGTCCGGGTGTGACGAGCTCGACGTCGTTCACGACCTTCGTTCCGCAAGACATTGTTTCGTCTCGACCAACCCCGGACGGCGGGAAAAAGTATGGATTGATGTACGTCTTTTTCTTCGCTTGCACGGGAGAAATCAAGCCGATCGAGGTGGATCCGGGAGGCGCCGCCGGGTTTCTTCCGCTCGGTTGTTTCGATAGTGAAGGAAAACGTTTGCCGGCGGATAGTTTCGTTCCCGGATATACCCAGGTGTATTCGTTCGAGGACGAGCGACGTAATGAAAATCCCGCGGTGAGAGGGTTGATCATCAACGGTACGAAAACGGCGGACGACCCATCTGTGACGCCCGTCGTCAAAGCGTGTGCGCAATCGTTCGACGACCGTCGGCAAGTCGGATGTTTCGCCCCCGAACCTTTTGAAGGGTGCACGCCGGTCAAAATCGACGTCGATGTCGATTCGACCATCGGGGAAATCGATCCCGGTGAAATCGTCGACGGAAAACAGATTTACGAAGCGGTCTGGGTTGATTGGCTCGTCGAGGCGGGGGATATCACGAGCGGCATTCAGCTCATTAGCGGAGTGACCGAGGGGTACAAGCAAAACCACTTCACGAATTGGTTTCCCCCGGCCGAACCCGGATTGCACACGATTTGGGCGACGGTACGTGATACGCGGGGAGGTTCCACCTTCATCGAACAATCGGTCATCGTCGAATGAGTGTTGCAATGACGGAAGAAGCCGACGCAAAACCAGTCAAAAAGCCCAAGGTATGCCGTTGCGGGCACGATCGTCATCATCACATGGTGAGCGCGGAAGGCGAATACACGTTTTCCGGGTATTTGCGGTTATTTTTCGGCATTTCGGCGCGGCCTTTACGAGTGAATTATCGATGCCGCCGCTGTGATCAAACGTTCGACACGACAACCGACCCGAAAGTGCTGGATGCGCGCATCGGGTTTTGATTGAAGCGATAAATAGAAAAAGGAGCCCGCGCTGAACGTTCGGGCTCCTTTTGCATTTCCGTCGAGGAAACGGCTTACTTGCCGAGCGGCACGCGAATCACGACGGCGCCCATGGTATCGCCGACTTTGAAGTCCTTTTTCGGACTGTCGGCATGGCCGTTGTGGCAATTCACGCACGCTTCGACGACGCCTTTGTCCGCGTAAACCGCCGTGAAGTACTTCTTGTCGCCGAGCATTTCTTCTTTGTAGAAGTTCTTGCCGGCGTTATCGACGACGTATTGCAGACCTTCTTTTTCGACGTCTGTCTTGGGGGCATTCTGCTTGTTGATCGCCCACAACGAGAGCAATGCATACGAAAAGCTCGGATCCGTCTTCTTTGCGTGTTCGGCACCCATGCGCAGCATCATTGCCGGCAGTGGCAACGCTTTTTCGTCCTGATACTTCTCGGTCGCCTTGACAACCTTCTCATTTTGCAGGCGGTTGACGACTTCGCGGGTGTACACGGCGCGATCGGCCGAGATGACCGCGAACAGAGCATCCGTCATGGTTTGCGGCGAAACGCCACCTGCGGCGCCATCACCACCTTTTGCACAACCGGCCGCGGCGACGAACGACGCAGCCAGCGTACCCATGAGACAAACGCTCGCCCAGGTTGCTCGCTTCTTCACGTGCTTACCTCCAGATCTCTTTCATCGCGGCCAAGCCGCACTGTTCGTCTTGCACTTGCATTCGCACTTGACGCTTCGCCAAGCTTGTATACCCGAAAAAAACCCCCAACGGCGACCAATTTCAAGGAAAAACCGCGCCCAAGGCACGGAAGCGTCGCCCGTGAAGGGGCAAACATACGATAACGTTTGGTAACTCGTCGACGGTTTCAACGAGCGCACTCGGCCCGTTCACAACAAGGCTGAATTCGCCCGTATTGTCGAATTCTCTCGGCTGGTACCAAGTAAAACTTATTTCACACCCGCCAAACGCCTACCCCTCGACAAGCTGCTGATGTCACCCCAAGCATTCACGCGAAACGAAGAGCGCCGAACGGCGGTTACGACCGCGGCTTTGGTCGTGCTTTTGTTCGGCATCGAGCTCGTTCGAATCATGAAGGAGTCGCAGATGGCAGAGCAGGAACCCAAAAAAGGGCAAATGACTGTGGAAGAAGCCGGCCGAAAAGGCGGTGAAACCGTGCGAGACGAGCGTGGGTCCGAGTTTTACTCGGAAATCGGCCACAAGGGCGGCCAGCGCGTCCGTGAGCTCATCGAGGAGGGCAAACAATCCGAAGAGGACCAGCGAGGTTCGAAGGGCTGAAAATAGCGGGAGTCGGCGGCGGTTTCGGCCTCTGCATCGGATAGCTCCCGATATGGAAAGCAGCGTTTGGGGCGCCGATCGTCAGCGGACGATTCGGAGCCCCAAATGTTTCCGGAGCGAGTTTGCCTCGAACATCCATTTCGCTTATGCTCGGAGCAATGGATATCCTGCGAAAAGGCGCGGTGCCGATGGTATCGCAATCCGACCGCGAATTTCACGGGCGGCGTGATCCGCATCGTCGAGGTTCGGGCATTTCGGATGTCGTGCTTGGCGGCCAAGATGGCTTGGTCAACGTATTGGGGGTCATTCTTGGCGTCGCTGCGGCGACGAATTCGACGCGCATCGTGCTGGTCGCCGGGGTGGCGGCCGCCATGGCCGAATCGGTGTCCATGGCCGCGGTCGCTTATACGGCGACGAAAGCCGATGCGGAGGTCTACGAGAGCGAGCATGCGCGCGAAATGCGGCACATCGAGACGGTACCGCATTTGGAACGCGATGAAATTCGCGAGATTTACAAGAAAAAAGGGTTTGACGGGGAATTGCTCGAAAAGGTCGTCGATACGATCACGTCCAACAAAGACGTTTGGGTCGCCGTCATGATGGCCGAAGAACACAATCTGGCCAAAGTCGAACCCGGTCATGCCGTGCGCTCTGCGTTTGTCGTGGGCATTAGCGCGATCATTGGTTCGCTCATACCGCTCGTGCCGTTTGTCATGGTGTCGGTGACCCACGCCATGTGGGCCTCGGTGCTCGTTGCAGCAGCAACTTTGTTTATCGTGGGCGCATACAAAGCGCGGATCACCATGGGAAGCTGGTGGAAAAGCGGAGTCGAATTGTCCGCCATCGGTATGGCCGCAGCGCTCGTCGGTTATGTCGTCGGTGTTTTGCTCGGCGTTTGACGGTCGTCCCGAAGCGGTACATCGATATGGTCCGAATTTTTGGGTGTATTCTTCAATGAATGCCGCTAGCGTCATTCGGTAGGGCATCATGGGGCGACAGCTGCAACCGACAACGTTCCAACGTCGCCCGGATACGCACGATCCCTCAGGCCTGCTCGTCGCTTGGTTCACTCAACCGGCCGGAGCGATCATTCAGCTGGTTCAAGAGGCCGAACTGACCGCGGCGATGGGTGCATGGCTCGCAGACCGCGGCTGCCAAGAATTGCTGACTCGTTTTCCCGGACCAACCACGTTGACGATCATCCTGGATTTGCGATTGATGACCAGTCGACAAACCGCCGTCCGCGGCCTGCTCGTCGAAACTGCAAAAAAAATCGCCCCGCGCCTCGAAATGGGATTCGTGATTCCGCCCGCCGGCTCCGGAAAGGTGTATCTGGCTTCCCTTCATGCGGCGACAGCTGCATTACGAGCGTTCGGGGCCAAAGTCTCCGTCGCGGAGTCCCTGTCGCAGCTCTGTCAAGAACGCGGTATTCGACCCGTCTAAAAATCAGTTTACGAGAAAAACCTTCGCCCGACGTCTCGCGACTCGCCAAAACCACCGGCCTTGGCCCGCGACAAACCATCGAACGAAGATTGTCTGGACAATCTCAGCGTTTCTTGTCCCGCGTCCTCGGCGTCCAGGCAGCTCCGCCCGAGCCCGCCGCATCGAGCAACGCTTGACGCAACGTCCGCTTCGTGACGAACGCGGAGAGGTCGATGCCCAGCTCGACGATCGTTTGGGCCACAGCCGGCCGAATGCCGGTGATCACCGCTTCCGAACCGAGCAAACGAATCGCGCGAATGATCCCCATGAGCTGCTCGGCGGTGTCGATCTCGATCGTTTCGAGACCGGTCAAGTCCACGACGACACGTTCGACTTGCCGCTCGACGATGGCGTTGAGCAGGCGGGTCATGATTTCGATCGTGCGCGTCGCGGTCAGAGCTCCAACGATGGGCACGGCGAGAACTCGTTCGCCGACATCGAGCAAGGGAGCGGAAAGCGCCAGGATTTCTTGGTGTTGGGCTTCGATGATGCCGAGCTTTTGATCCAGCTCTTCGACCAAAGCCGCTTTTGTTTCGGCTTCTCGAAATGCTTCCGCGGCCCGTTGTTCGACTTCGACGGCCGCTTCTTCGAGACGCTGCACGGATTCACGTCGCGCGGTGATATCGACGCTGCATCCGAGGACGTGAACCTCGCCGTTTGGCAAGACAAGCGGACGTTTCGTCGTTTGATACCAACGCTCCTCGCCGTTGTACCAACGGACGCACTCTTCGACGGTATGCTCGGCCAGCGTCGCGATGACCTGCTGATCGCGGTCGAGAAATGCCTGCACCCCGGCCGGAGAATCACGATGCATGTCGGCATCGTGTCGCCCGAGCACTTCTTCGGGTGATTTCCCAAAGACCGCCGCACACGCTTGATTGACCAACAAGAAATTGCCGCGAGCATCTTTGACGAAGATCAAATTGGGATCGCTGTCGATGACTTGGCGAATGAAATCTTGTTGTTCGCGAACGTCACGCTCGGCGCGAAGCTGATCACTGACGTCACGACCGACGTACACCAAGAGTTTTTCCTTGGCCCGTGAACCGTCGATCGGGATGACATGGTAAAACATCGAACGAACGCCGTGCGCCGTCTGCACATCGCTCGTGATGATTTCCTCGGCTCCCGTGGTCAAAACCCGAGCCCCGACTTCGCGGGCAAACCCAACGTCGACAGCATCGACGAGCACATCGAGCACGCCGGCTCCCGTGCTCACGTCCGTCGATCCGAGAAACGTCGCCGCGGCATCGTTCGCAAAAAGCTTGCTCCCGCGGCTATCCGCAACGGTCACGCCCACGGGCAAACAGTCGAGCACGCGGTGCAACAACGCGGCGTTTTGCTCGATTTGCGTCGGCTGAACCGGCCGAACGTGCACGAGCACGGCGCGTTGTTCCGACCCATCGAGCGGCAAGATCTCGACGGCATAATCCGAGTCGGTCCCGACAAACTTCACGTCGACGTGTTTCGATTGCCCAGAAAAAACGTCCTTCAACGCGCCGGCGACGGCGCTGTCCGCCAACATCCGGGCGCCATCCGCGAAGGTCTTCGCCCAAGCAGCATTCGATAGGTGCGGGATCGCAGCGCCTTCGATGACGACCGCCATCGGTTCGGGGAAGACCGCAAATGCTGCTGACAAGAAACCGGCTTCGTTCATGGTTGCGCCAAACACGCGAAGGCATTGCCCACGCGCTGTTCATGCCGCGCGAATGGGCAATGCCTGCATGACATCCCCGTGTTCACGTCAGCACTTCGCAGAGGGCGCATCATGGCGCCGCTCACTGAGCATCGTCAAGACCGACACGTTCTCCGAGGCTCGAATCGGGGACCGCTCAGCGAGAAAACACCGCACCACGACCATGATTTCGACGACGTGACGAGAGAAAACGTTTTCAGCTTGCCTTGCGGGCCGCTCGTCGAGGTCGCGCCGGCGTAAAACCCCCGAGATCCACCTCGAGCGCTCGAGCTACCGCAATGGTCAACGCATCCGCACCGCGACGTCCGGCGATCTGCACGCCCAAGGGCAAACCCGCGGAATCGAAGCCTGCGGGGACTTGCGAGACGGGAAAGGCAAGCGAGTTGAAGATGGCCGTGCAGACGAAATCAAACGGCGTCCGCAGGGGTTCGAGGTGTCGAGGCGCGGCGCGTGTGTAGGGAGGACAAACCAGCACGCCATGCTCGCCAAGCTCGACTTCGAGGTCTTCGCGCAGCTGCCTGCCCGCGCGCGTGTACGTGGCAATCGGCGCGGGAATGCGCCGCGCGAGCGAATCGATGCCCGCGACGATGAGCGCTTGAATCGTGTGCCGCCCTTCGGGAGTTCGATGTCGTAACAGTTCTCGCCAAACCGAGATCTTCTCACCGTTTCCAAGAAGTTCGGTGTACTCGAGCGCCGCGGCTTCTTCCTCCATCATCGCCGACCAGATCAAAAACGCCTTTTCCAGCCCGCGGGAACGCAGCTCGGCGACTCTTGCTCCGCGGGTTTGCAGAGCGACGGAAGCCTTGCGCACGGCCGCACGTGCTTCCGGACGAACGTTGACCGAGCCAAACGCTTCGACAGGAAAAACCGTCACGTCGCGAAGGTCAACTCGATCGGGATGCCCCGTGACCTTGCCTCCGGAGACGATGTCGAGCACCGGCCAAAGATCTTCCGCGCTGCGCGTCATGGGTCCGGTGCAGAGAAATTCGTCGAGCTTTCCGGGAACATCAGGCCAATAGCCGGCATTCGGCACCAGTTTGCCCGATGGTTTGTGCCCAAAAATTCCACAAAAAGCCGCGGGAATACGAATGGAACCACCGATGTCCGAACCAATGCCGAATCCCGACGCGCCGGCGCCCAAAATCGCCGCCTCCCCGCCGCTCGAACCGCCCGGAATCCGCTCGGGATCCCACGGATTGACGGTTCGTCCGTACACACGATTGTCCGTTTCGAGCCACATGCCGCCTTCGGCCATGTTCGTTACGCCAAGGACAATGGCTCCGGCATCACGCAAACGACGCACGACGACGGCGTCCGCCTCGGCTCGAATCTGTTTTCGAGCAAAAACGCCTGCGGAATGAGGCATTCCTTTCACGGCAATGCCTTCCTTGATGGTGCACGGCACACCGAAAAGCGCCGGGAGTTCGTCCGGGGCAACCGTCGCGGCCAAACGTTCCGTGGCGGCTTTGGCTTCGTCGCGCGCTTCTTGGAATCGATTGGCGACGACGGCGTTGATCTCCGGATTTTTTGCTTCGATGCGGCCGATGAACGCGTCGACGAGTTCGAGAGGTGAAACCTTTTTGCGCCGAACCATCAGCGCCAAACCCATCGCGGAGGTGTGAACGAGCTCATCGATCGCGGGCATGCTCATGATGGGCGCGATTGTGGGGAAAAGGGAAACGCGGTGCAAGGTCGATGTACATCTGATTGCACGCCGACCTTTGCGCGTCGGAAGGTGGCATACGTCAAGAAAAACGGTTTGTCACTGACACTTCCACGAACCTTCGAGCGTCGCCGGGCGCGCCCGATAAAAAACGCCGCCGGAAATAGGCTTTTGCGTTTTGCGGTCAAAACACTGAAACTCGTAATCGAGCGCCGCGTCGCCGGTCTCGAGATTAAAATCGAGCGATGTTTGCGCTCCGCCCAAGTCGATTGTGCGTCCTGCCGCGAGCGCATTAAAAGCGGGCAGAATACCGGAAGCGCCAACGTCAATCGGTTCTCCCGGTGGAAGCAGCCGCTGAATGGCTCGCGCCAAATTGCTTCCCGTGAGGGGCGTTTGTCCCAGCGACGCCGCGGCATACGCGAAAACGTAAAACGCATCGTAAGGCGCGGCATTGATGCCGGTATTGCCGGGATCGTTGGGATAAGCTCCTTGATACCGCGCCGTGAACTTGCGCGTCGCCGACGACTCGCTCGCTGGAATAATCACGAATAAACGCGGCGGAACGGTCGAATTCAACCTCGCGAGCTGAGCTACGGGACCACCGGAAAGCCCTGCACCAATGACGTAACGGGGACGGTACGCCACCCTGTTGGACCAACGCTGCTCGACGGCCAAGAATGCCGCATGGTGGGCGCCGCCGTCCAAAATAATATGTGGCGCAAACGCCGAGATCGCATCGATGACGACCGAATCACCAGCGACCAATTCTTCTTTCATTGAATCTTGGATGATGAACGGCCGCACTTCCTCAGTTGCATCGCCGCTCTTGGAGGCGCGTTTTTCGAGTGCCGATACCAACGCATCGATCGCGCTCGTTCCGGAAGCATTCGCCGTTTGAAGCACGGCAATCTTGAGTCGCCCGGCAGGCCCGAGCGATTTCGTCGAAGTGCGTAACTCCGGCTCGATGACGTTCCGCACGAGTACAGCCGTCGCGTTCTTTGAAGATGCCGCATACGAGGTGACCCGAAAAACCATCCGCGGCTGATCTTTATCGTGGGCGATGTTGCTGAGCATCGAGGCGGTATTCGAAGCCAAAGCCAGAACATTTTTGGGAATGAAATAACGCGAAGCCAAATCGAGGACTTCTTTGCTTCGGCCAAACCCCAGAATCGCTTGAACCCCCACCTCATTGATCAAGTGATTCGCGCTATGGTCGTAATCGACGGCGTCATCACAAGCCACAATCGCCAACGGTCGCGGACGCCCACCCGACACGAGGGGCGGCAATCCCCCGGTCAAACCCATGAAGTCACGCCTCGCCAAGTCAATGGTGCGCATGGCTTCAGGGCCATATTCCATCGACTTGTCCGTCTCGGGATACATCGCGCCGACCCAAATCGTGTCGTCGTTCTGCAAATCGGCCGGTTCGGAAAAAACGCGGCAATGCGGCGATTCGAGCGCCACGCATTTGCCCGTATCCTGACGACAAATGGCAGGTTTGCCCTCGTGCTCCGCGACGCACGCGGCATTCGTCACGCATCCCGTCGACACGATACATTGGCCGGCTTCGCCGCAACGTTCGCCCGATTTGCAATCCGTGTGCTGTTTACATACCGCAATCGCATTCCGAGTCGCTGCCGGATCGCCCGTAACGCGCTTCATCCCGACGACGACCGAAATGCCAGCCGCCACGAATCCCGCAATCATCATCACCCAACGTCGACGCCGCGAACGCGTCGACAATGGCACGGGTTCACCCGATCGGTGCGTCCGAGGTGCGCCTTCGACGCGCGTCGGAGCAAGCGTCACGAGCGGCGGCGATTCCGACGGCTTTCCCGGGTTTGTCTCAAACAACGCTCCCGTTTGCACCGCCGGCTCGGCGACCGTGGGAGCCGCGTCGATTGCCGCATCGCCACCGCCCACGAGCGTCTCCGCATGCGCATCAGCGCCCGCAGGCATCGTGGGCATGTCCGCCGCTTGGTTCCGTGACGAACGAATCGAATTCGGCAAAACACTCGCCGGAACCGACGGGATCGGTATTGCATCCATTGCCTCGCCAAACACCTCCTGATGCGCCTGCAGGATGGCGTCGCGCATGGCGAGCGCCGATTCGAAGCGATCTTCGCGCTTGAACGCCAGCGCTTTGTCGACGACTTCGCAAATCGGCAATGGTATTTCCGGAAAGACCTCACGCAAGGATCGCGCATTTTTCGTCGCCGAATACACCATCATTTCTTCCGGCGTTTGCGCCTCGTGCACAAAACGCCCGGAAAGCAACGTGAACATCGTCGCACCCGCGGCCCACACATCGGTGCGCGCATCGATTTCCGCTCGCCGCCCCAAAGCCTGTTCGGGAGGCATGAACGCGGGTGTTCCCAGCATGACGCCCGTTCGCGTCCCCGTGAAATTGCCCTCGTGACGAACCCGAGCAATGCCGAAATCGAGGATCTTGAGCGTCCCCGCTTTGGTCAAAAAGAGATTTTCGGGTTTGATGTCCCGATGGACAACTCCCGCCGCATGAGCCGCAGCAAGCGTATCGCAAAAAGCATGCGCCAACCCCAAGACTTCGCGCACATCGAGGCGTCCGAGGCGTCGACGTCGCGATTCGAGCGTCTCGCCTTCGAGCAGTTCCATGACGAGAAACGGGCAATTGTCTTCGGCGACGTCATCGTCGACGACACGCACGGCTCCCGCGTGGTCAATGGAATTGGCGACGTACGCTTCCCGGACAAACCGTTCGCGATGAATGTCGTGCACGGCAAGTTCGGGATGGAGAATCTTGATGGCGGCGCGACTGCCGTTGCGATGGTTGGCCAGATAAACCGTGGCCATACCTCCCACGCCGAGGACGCGTTCGAGCCGGTATTTCTCGCGGATCGTACGACCGAGACGAAGCTCGGCACGTGCAATGGCGGAAGGAGCGGGCAGCGTCACGCGCGCGAGGATCGCGAATCGTGACGCGTGGCGCAAGACTATTCGTCGGCGAAAAGCTCGTTCAGGGCAGAATTGTGACGACGCCTAATCGTTCACCTTCCTCGAGCACTCGTTTCGTGATGGCCAATCCTTCCGCGCGGCGGTCCAAGTGCGGAGGAATCAAACCCTGGTCGAGCGCCGCGCGCATTTCCGGGTGCGTCGCGGTGACCTCGGGCCTTTGCGCGATTTGTTTGAAGGGCACGGGCACAGCGGGCAAAGCGACGGCGGATCGAGGCGCATCGAAATACGCCGGCTGAATACACGACGACAAGTCGTTCGCCGTCGACATACGCGTATTGAGCGAGGGCAAACCAAAACGACGCGCCAAGGTGCGCAATATCGAGACGTGCTCGAATTCCGTGGTCACGGTGCAGCCTGTCTTGACAAACGGCCCGGCGACGATGCCGGGAACGCGAAATCCAAGTTGCTTGAAGTCGGCATCGTCGTCGTCGGTGGTCGGCGGCACGACGTGATCGAAAAACCCGCCGTGTTCATCGTACGTCAAAATGAACATGCAGCGCTTCCATTGCGGACTTTTTCCGAGCGCCGCATAAACGCTCGCAATGAGCGCTTGGCCGAGACGAATGTCGTGATCGGGATGGTCGTCGTTGGCGCCTTGTCCCAAAAAGTGCGGATCGATGAACACCACATTCGGCAACGTCCCGTTTTCGGCATCCTTGAAGAAGTTTTCGATCCCCGACAAACCCGACGTTTTGAAATACGCGCCCGAGCACCACGCGACGTCGTGATAATAGACGCGATGGCTGATCCCGGCATCGTCCAGAACATCGAAGATGCTCTTGAATCCGAACACCGGCAAATTGCTCTTTTGCCCTTTGCTCGTCGCCCCGTGCAAAAAGAAACGATTGGGCCACGTCGGTCCCATGACGGAGGCAAACCAATGATCACACACCGCGTGAGCATCGGCGAGCGCATAAGTAATCGGGAGTTGCTCGCGGACGTGATATCCCATCACGTCCGCTTGGTTATTTCCTGCATGAGCCAGGACGAACCCGTCATTTTTTCCGCCATTGAATTGGTTATGGCAAGCATCCCAATCGTGGGGTGGATCCGCGGGCGTGAAATCTTCGAGCTTGAAGACATCGACGAACGTGCCGTTGGGGGCGGGGTTTTTCTCGGTACCTGCGAGGCCGATGACGTCGCGTCCTTCGAGCAAACGCAAAGAACCCAGGCAATGGTCGAACGATCGATTCTCCATCATGAGAATCACGAACGTATCGATCGGCGCCAAAAGTTCTTCCGGGGTCAGGTTTGTCGTGTCCTGACAAAAATCGGCGCCGCCTCCGCCGCTCCCTCCGGCCCCTCCCGTTCCTGCGCCGCCTTCACCGGATCCGCCGAAACCACCGGCTCCCCCATGACCCCCGGCACCTCCGGAACCGCCTACCCCCGCGGGACCATTCGGATTGGTCGAGCCATCGCCACCGCAACCCATTGCCGCCGTCGAAATGGCTGCGCCGAGCCCCGCAAGAATGCGTCGACGCGCAATCGACGAAGCCTCATTTCCTCGTTTCGTCATAATGAACCTCCAAAAAGATCAATCCCACAAAAACCAGCTTGAATCATCCTATTTTGTCAACCAATGGCCGACAATTCGTCGTCATTCACGGATCTTTGATCGAAATGAAACACAGCTTCACGGAGTTCCGGCTTCGACGAATACATGGTCAATGAATTGCGCATTCGAATGGAGCGTGGTCCGAGGTGTCTTTCTCGATCCCGCTGATTGGTTGAATAGCCGTGACGACCGGCGGGTACGTCCACGCCAATGGGAAAATCGTTCCCACGAAAATCTTTCGTGTGCGAACGAGTCGCGATCGTGCTACGCGACAAATGCCCTGACGACCATTCGTTGTGCGCCGTGTCGAGGTACTAAGACAAACCTCGAGCATCCAAGGGTGGCGCCGAGGAGGCCCGGTGTCGACTTCGCAAGCAAACCAAAATCGTTTTCGCGCCGACTTGCGCGAGATGAAGTTTCTCCTTTTCGATCAATTCCGACTTGGCGAGCTGCTCGAGAAAGCTCCGTTCGAAGCCTGGGGCGTCGATGAAGTCGCGATGACGCTCGATCAGACGTACAAGTTCTGCTGCGACGTTCTCGGGCCGATCAACGCCGTGGGCGATCGCCAAGGCTGCAAGCTCGAGAATGGAAAGGTGATCACGCCCGAAGGCTTCAAGGAGGCGTACGCGCAGATCTACGAAGCCGGGGTGAAGGGCGTCGGCGTCGATCCGGAATACGGCGGTCAAGGTGCGCCACAAGTGCTCACGATTCTCGTCGAAGAGCTCATTTGCGGAGCGAATCCGGCGTTTGTCATGTACCCGGGTCTGGCGCGTGGCGTCGCGGAAGTCATCCACATCTTCGGCACAGCGCGTCAGAAGGCGCTCTACTTGAACGCACTGTACTCGGGCAAGTGGGGCGGAACGATGTGTTTGACCGAGCCGCATGCGGGTTCGGACGTCGGTTCGGCGCGCACGAGCGCTCGGCACATCGAAGGCAATCGTTACAAGATCAAGGGCACGAAGATCTTCATCACGGGCGGAGATCAGGACATCACCGAAAACATCATCCATCTCGTGCTGGCTCGTATCGACAACGGTCCGCCGGGCACGAAAGGTTTGTCCCTCTTCATCGTCCCGAAGGTGCGGACCAACGAAGACGGTTCATTGGACAAACCCAACGACGTTTTCGTGAGCGCCATCGAGCACAAGATGGGCATCAACGGTTCGGCGACGTGCGTGCTGAATTTCGGCCAGGAGAACGACGATTGCATCGGCGAGCTCGTCGGCGATGTCGAGCATGCGGGCATGGCGCAGATGTTCAAGCTGATGAACGGCGCACGCATTTTGGTCGGTGTCCAAGGCGTCGGCGTGGCGTCCACCGCGTACCTGAACGCGCTCGAATATGCGCGTGAGCGTCTGCAAGGCCCGTCGATCAACCACTGGAAAGACCCGATGGCTCCGCGCGTCGCCATCATCGAACACGCCGACGTGCGCCGCATGCTGCTCGAGATGAAGGCAAAGGTCGAAGGCATTCGCGCACTTGCCATCAAGCTCGCGTGGCATTCCGACATGGTGCACATCTTGAAAGGCAAAGACGATCAAGCCGCGCAATATCACCAAGGTCAGGTCGATTTGCTCGTGCCGCTCGTCAAGTCCTACGCTTCGGATCAAGCCTTCCGCGTGTGCGAGTTGGCCATCCAAACCTACGGCGGAGCGGGTTTTACCAAGGACTACCCGGTCGAACAATCCTGCCGCGATGCCAAGATCTTCTCGATTTACGAAGGGACAAACCACATCCAAGCGATGGATCTGGTCGGGCGCAAGTTGCCGCAACGCGGCGGACAGAACTTGCAAGAATTCCTCGGCGACGTCGGGAACTTCATCCAACAACACAAGAATCATCCCACGCTCGGAGCTTGCGTCGCGGAGCTCGCCGCAGCGCACGAAGCGGTCTCCGGAACGGCGATGCGCCTGCTCATGTGGTTCCAATCGGGACGCATGCAAATGGTGCCGCTCGCCGCCAATCGTTTCCTCGAGATGATGAGCGTGCTCAGCGTCGGTTGGCTGCTCTTGCACGGGGCCGTCATTGCCGGCGAAAAAGAAGCGGCGCTGCCGGCCGAAGGTTCGGGACCGGATCGCGCGTTTTACAAAGGCAAACACCACGCGGCGGTCTACTTCGCCAAGCACATCCTGCCGGAAGTGAAGTCGCATGCCGACGTGCTCGGCCGTGAAGATCGCTCGGCGCTCGACATTCCCAACGACGCGTTCGCGACCGTTTGACGTCCAACGATTGGACATCCAACGAATTGATCGTTCGTCGAACATTCGGGGCTTCGAGTCGCCCGCGGCGCTCGGTGCCCCAAACCCTTCCGAACGCCTCGTTTCATCACCAAACCATCTGCGCGTGACACCATCGTGACAATCGAACACGTTCGATCGCATGGATGGCGCGATGCGTCTGGTTCCCGGACGTTTTGCAACGCGCCGACGCCGAGCGCGCCCGACGTTTCACCGGACAGACTACCTCCGGCAGACGCGATCGCTGCGTCGGTACGTGCCGCGCTCGTTCCGCATCGAGGACAATCTCCTCGACCTGGAGCAACGTGCCGAGACGAACCAGGCTTGGCGTTACGAGGCGGTGGCGAGACCGCCCATCACAGATTGCCGGCGCAACGAAAACCGATCATGGGCGCAATGGCATCGGGCACTTGTTCGGCACGAAATGCCGGCTCGAGCCACGATCGATCGCCGCCATCGAAGGCTCCGCCGCGAATGACTTTTGTTTCCCCATTGGAGGGGCCTTTGGGATTGATGACTTCCTCTTCGGGTTCGTACGGGCCAAACCAATCGGCGGTCCATTCCCAAACGTTTCCGACGAGGTCATCGACGCCGTGTTTTGTTTTTCCTTTGGGAAAACTGCCGACGGGCGCGGTGCCCACGAATCCATCATCGACCTCGTACAAGTGACCGGCCGTCAAGAGCGCGTGACTTTTTTCCCAGCGAACGAATTCGCTGCCGGCCACATTGATTCGTTCGGTCAGATCCGGGGAATCGCCCCAAGGAGTTTTGCGATCATCCGGCCCTCGAGCGACGTATTCCCATTCCGCTTCGGTCGGCAATCTCTTGCCATGCATGCGGCAATAATCGTTTGCCGAGGCCCAATTGATACAATTGGCCGGATGTCGAGCGCGGTCGCTTTTGCCGAAATTGCACCATTCCGTGAATAATGCCAGCTTGGATTCGTGCGCTTTTTCCGGCATGGTTTTGGGTCGAGGCCAATGAGGCGCATCAGGCGGACGTTTACAATCGCCTTTGTCCGCGCAGGCTTGATATTCCGCGGTCGTCACTTCATGCGCATCGATGCAAAACGTGTCGATAATTGCTTTATGCGCCGGCTGCGCCGCCTTCAAGGTAGGTTTGTCGGAGCCCATCACGAATTTTCCCCCGGGCATGAGGATCATACCTGCGGGGCATTCGGTGCGTCGCGACGCCGAAGCTGAAGCCGACGGCGAAACCAACGCAATGGCTGGAGCGGGAGAGGTGGCGATCGATGGCGCGGGGGAGCTTGAAACGACGACTTCCGCCGGTCGATCGGATTGCCCGCCGATACGAGTGGAGACCGCGATTCCACCGATTCCCACAAGGGCGACCACGGCAAAAGCAACGGGGCTCCAAGCGCGAGAACCACGAGACGCAGTCGTTTGTCC
>CAYSYX010000130.1:0-8480 GCA_964435055.1 uncultured Polyangium sp.
ACGGATATCGTTTTCATATATATTGAAATATACGTCCGCTGGTGAGATGAGGCACCACCAGAACAGTATAGGGGGACGTCCAGGCGTAAGGTAATCGCTTTTCCCGCGACAGCCTCAGCTATGCAAAGTTTGCGTAACCAATATTACGCACTTGCAAGAAAGTAGCGAACGATTTTCTTGCCTTTCGCTCCTTGCGCAAAGCAAGCGGGTTGTGCTATGACCTTTTTGCGCAGCCTTGACGCCTGCCCCCGAAGGTCGAGGTCGGACGTGAGCGCTGCGAGCGCCAGTGACAGACTCTGCCCCTCAGCTCCGCAGCTCCGATCCGCCTGGCCGTGGCTACACGTGCGTTGGATCGCGCCTACTGGACGAGTGGGCGCGCAACGAGCCGCACGGCGCAACCGAGGCAGATGGCCGCGTCGCCGATGTGTGCGGCATCACGCGGCAAGCCGTGACGCACTGGCGCGGCGGTAAACGCCCCACGGCCAAGCACTGGGCGCCGATCCAATCCGTGACGGGCCTCGACCCGAGCGTGTGGGAGAGCTGGGAAAAACTCGGCCCCGACGAACCGGAGGCACCCGCCGAGAGCTCCACACGCCCAATCGACCTCCCCGCCCTCCAGGGCACTCCAGTCGAGCGCCTCCGGATCCTCGAGGCGTGGTGCGAGGCACGCACACGTAGCGGCGTCGGTTTGCCCCTGGACCTCGACCGCTCGGTCAAGGGGATCCAAGCCTCGCTTCGCGCTCAAATCGCGGCAAAGCCGATCCCTGCGCTCCACGAGCACCCCGGCTGGCCCGCGGCAATCGAGGCGATCCTCGACGCGATCGAGCCGTTCGAAGGCGCACTCGCAGCCGTTCTCGCCACGCTCCGCCGGCAAACCGAGCAGCAGGAGGAGGCTGCATGACCGCACCTGCGTTTGTCGCCGATCTCGAGCGCCGCGTCGAGTCTCGCGTTGCCCGCGCCACTCGACGCATTTGGCCCTCGCTCGACTTTGAGCACAACCCGGTAAGGTTTGGCGCGGAAATACTCGACCGCGTTCCTTGGGACAAACAAGCCGCATGGATGCGCGATTGCGCAATTCCCGACGCTCGCGTGTCCGTGGTTTCTGGTCATAAAACCGGAAAAACCTCCGGCGAGGCCTCAATCGCGCTTTGGGCGTGGTCCACGTTCGATCCCGTCCGCGTCTTTCTATTCGCGCCAAAAATCGAGCACATCGAGAAAATCGCGCTTTGGAAAGAAATCAAACAGCTCTATTTGAATTCGGGACGCTGCGCGCAATGCCGCAAAAAAGAGCATGCCCGATGCCGACACGAGCAAGGCGTTTGGCGCTGCATTCCGCAGTCGCCTTGCATGTATTGCTCGCCTATTGGTGATCCATCGTGGTGGAACGACGACCCGACAACGGGCCTCAAATCGCCCGACGGTCGCCGCGAAATCCTTGCGTACACCGCGACAAACGTTGACGCCCTCGGCGGTTTGTCCGGACCGAAGATGTTCTTTATCTTCGACGAGGCCGGCGGCATCAAAACCGTGTTTTTCCAAGCAATGCACGGCAATTCAGCCGGCGGCGCAACGTGGCTTATGGCCGGCAATCCGCTCCACGACTCGGGCGAGCAATACGACGCGCACCATTCCCAAAAAGCGAAATGGAAAACGCACGAGCTTTCGAGCGAGGACACGCCGAACACGCGCGCGGGCGCAAAAGTAATTCCCGGACTCGCCACGAAAGAATGGTGCGACGATCGCGCCGATGCGTGGGGCCGCGAATCAAGCCTGTACGCTATCCGCGTTCTTGGGAAATTCCCCAAATACACACCCGGCCAGCTCCTCAAAGTCGACGAAATCGAAGCGGCCGAACGCCGATGGTTTTCCATGGAATTCCGCGGGCGCCTCCAAATCGGCGTCGACGTCGCATTTACGGGCGACGATGCTGTCATTGCGCCTCGCCGCGGCTACAAAATCAATTCGCTCGAAATCGTCACGAACACAACCCCGGACGGTCTCGCCGCTCGCGTTGCCGAAATCGCCGAAGATTTGCGACTGCCTCACGAGCAAAACCCGATTGTCACGTACGATGCCGAGGGCAAAGCCGGCCGTGATTTCGGCGAAGCGTTGCAGCAATACGCCGACAGACTCGAAATCATCCCGATCCGTTCGAGCGGTCCAGCCCGAGACCAGCGCAGGTTTGGCGACAAACGCACCGAGCTCGCACACGGGTTTGCCCGCTTCGTTCGTCGTGGTGGCGCAATCCCCACCGACGAAAAACTCGAAGGAGAAATCGGCTGGATGGTGACTCGCCCGAAATCGAAAGATGACGAGCGCGTAGTGCTACCGCCGAATGACGAATTTCGAAAAACACGCGGGCGATCTCCAGACCGTTTCGACGCGTGCAAATTCGCGTGCGCATGGGTCGAAGACGGCGACAAACTCGGCGACCCTGCGAAAACAGAAGCGGACGCGAAAGAAACCCGTCCCGAAACGCCGCAAGCCAAAACCGCGCCTCCCGCAAACGACGATTTCGAGCCGTTTGCGCCAATGAACATTTACGAACGCCACGCAATAGCCACGCGCTTTCGAGGTGCCCATTGAGCATCTTCGACCGCGCATCCCGAGCCGTGCAGGCATTTCGAGCCGGCGAGCCGTCGAAGGACGCCATCACTTTGCGCTCAATGCCCTCCGGGGAATTCGCAAAAACGATCCGGCGCTCAAAAAAACGCATCAATCGAATGCCGCAAAACTACCGCATGTTTGAGCCCGCTTCAATTCGAGAAGCTCTCGACATGGCGGACCGTTCGGGCGTTCTCGGCGGCCCGTTTGGCGCGGCCAGTGTCGCAAAGTGGGTCCGGTCAAACCCCGTTGTCCACGGCGTCACGTCGCCATTATTCGATTTTACCCACGGTCCGGTTAACGTTCTTCATTCCGAAGAAGCCGCGGCATGGCTCGAAGGTACACCGACAAACCGCGGTGCTCGTACGCAGATTTGCGACCCCGCGGAACTCGAGAATATGGCAATCAACCGCCATCATTGCGGCTGGAATGACGGCATTTTCATTTGGAATGATTGCACAGGAATGCCCGAGTTCCAATCCCTTGATCCTGCGGGCGTGCGATATATCCCCGGAGAGGATCGGTACGAATTCCACGGTTGGAGCAAAGTATTCAAAATCGAGCCTGGAAACGGTATTTGGGTTTTTGATTCGCTCGTCAAAAACGCTCCGTGGGCCGAAGGTGCGTGGCAACGTCTTGGCAATGATTGCTACGGCGCAATCAATGCCGCAATGCTCGAAGACCTTTGGCAACAGATGTTTGCCATTCCGTGGGTTTGGGCTGTTGCTCCCCAAGGCACATCCGACGCTCAAAAGGCCAAATTCTGGCAATCGGCAGTCGGCGGCGCGGTTTTACGCGTACTTGGCGTGACTCCCGGGTATGATCTCAAATTCTTGCAGGCCACGGCCGAAGGTAAAGACTCGTTTGCAGCTTCCGACAATCGACTAAAAGAACATTGCTCGATTGACACGTGGGGAACCATTGGCCTGATTTCCGGCGGCTCAGGCTTCGCCAATTCCGACCTATTCGAGGGAATGAAAGCCGGCAAAATCGGCAAAGAAGCCCGGCGCCAATCCCGCATGGAAAACCCCCAAATCTGGGCGCCCGTGCTCGATTGGGCCGTTCGCGCGGGCAAACTATCCCCGTCCGCTCGCAATGCCTGCATCGAATACCAAGTCGACTCACCCGCGGTCACGAAATCGCAAGCGGAAGCCGCTACGATTCTCGTGGAAAAACTCGGCTACACACCCGAGGAAGCGTGCAAGGTCGTTGGTTTGTCCAAGGCAGCATTGCCGCAAACTGTCGCGGCCGCCCCCATGGCGCCCGAAGAAGAGCCCGACGAGCCCGGCTACAGCGAATCGCTCGCCGAGAAAATGACCACCCGCGGCTTGACCGAATGCCCACACGGCGAAACTCGTTATTGCCGCTCTTGTCGCGTAGTTCGTCGTTATGACGTAGGCGACGACAACGTCTACAGACCGGTTTGGCACGCATACGCAGCACCACGGAGTGCGGCATGAGCTTTATCGTCCCGAACCCCTCCGACCTTATCGCGCGCTACCAGGACCTCCTACGTCCCGAGGATCCGGCGTTCGGCAATGGTATTGCGGACTGGACCATTTCAAGCGAATACCAGGACGATCCGCAATCGGAAATCGGCGGCGGCCCGATCTGGGGCTGCACGTGCTCCCCCTCGAGGCTTCCCGAACTAGTAAAACTCCAGCCTGAAGACATCGCGGCGAAGCGCGCGCACATCATTCTGCGTTCGCCCAAGTCTGTCGACGATATTGCCGAATTGCATCGCACCGTATTGCACGAGCTTGGTCACGTTCTCGTCGCGCCAATGGGTTCCGAGAATCGCGAAGCCGAAGAAAACGCGATGCATTCACTTGATCATTTCTTTTCCAAACTCTCACCCGAGCAAAGCGCCGTGCTTGCTCGGTCATTCCAAAACCCCATGGCGCGGGCATACCGCGCAAAGGACAAGGCAATGCCCGACCCGACCCAAGACGAGAACAAAGACAAACCGCCCAAGGATGCGCCGAAGATGGCTGAAGGCGCGCCTCGTGACGTTGCGGCCATCACCGCCGATTTGATCAAGGCGGCAATGGCCGGACAACCCACGGACGAACTCGTGAAAGAGCTTGTCGCCGCGCAAGCCATTGCCGGCGCTGGCGGCAACGGCCCCGCATCCGCGCCACCTCCCGCGCCTCCCACGATGGGAATGGATCCCAAGGACGCCTATGCTCGCGCTCGCGCGGAAATGGCCCAAGAGCGCAAGGAAGCAATTGAAGCAATCATCGACGCCAATCCCCACCTCACGGACAGCCAGAAGGCAATGGCGCGCAAGCAAACGAGCGTGAAGGACGCACGTGAGCTTGTCGCGACGTACCCACGCGTCGCGAACCAAAATGAGCCCGCGCGAATGGGCATGCAGGGCAATCCGAAAACGGATCCCAAAGGCGCACAGTCGCCATTTGCGCGCATGCGTAAGGGTCCGAGTGACCCGATGGTCCGCGAGGCGATCGGACTGCCTTCGACCGCGCCAAACGAACACGGAATCAGCACGGCTCCCGCGCACGTGCTCACCTTCTCCTTCGCGGAGAACGCTCGCAATTACCAGGACAAATACCGCGCCAAAATGCGCGCACAACGGGAGGCGGTTCAATGACTGCCCTTGCAGCAAATCGACTCAATACCAACGGCATTGCCCCGTTCCCGGGAATCACCGGACTCGTGGCTGCCGGTGCGCATTTATTCCAAAATGCGCTCATTGCGTGCGTGAACGGCTATTGGGAACCCGCCACGGCGGCCCCTGGTCTCCGGCTCGCGATCTGCATGCGCGAAGTCGACAACACCGGGGGGCTCGATGGAGCCAAAACGGTCGAAGTCGAATTCATCGAGCCGAAGCGTCTTTGGCTTGCCAAGGTCAACGCCGGATCGCCCATTACGCAGGCCATGATCGGCGGCGAAGCTTGGGTGATCGATGATTGCACGGTTTCCGCCACGGGCGCGATCGGCACGCATTCCAAGGTCATCCCTTGGCAGTTTTACGAGGCAAACATGCAATACGCAACTGACCGCGTTTGGGTGGAGGTGCTCTGATGTTGGTCTTTTCGCAACAATTCGTGCACCGAATCGAGGAAGCGATCGAATATCGCTACACCGACGAAGTCCAGGACGCGCCCACGTGGCAATGGCGCATTGCCGGCGTCGAAAAGCCGAACGGCGAAAAACAGACGGTGATTTTCCGCGAACCGAGCGTGAAGATCTACCAGCTCGGCCCGCAGGGCATGGGCATGTTCTTCGATCCGTTGATCCACAAATCGCTCGAATACAAGGCCGGCCCCGTGGGCAACGGGCTCGAGCTGTACCGGCGCCAAGCGATGATCCGGGAAAAACAGGCGATCAAGGATGCGGGCGACTGGGCTACGGAATCGGGCAAGGTCGCGGCGTATTACCCCGTTCGCGGTGTCATGAGCCTTTTGCATTCCGGACTCGGAGCAAACCCCGTCGTGCTCAGTTTCGACGGACAACCGCTGTTTTCGACGGCGCATCCCATCGGGGGCGCGTCGGAAGGCACATATTCAAACGAGCATGCCGGAATGGAATTCAATCCAATCAACCTCGCGGCGGCGTGGACGTACGTCGCTGGATTGTACCACGGCGGCGATGCCCCTCGACATCTCGAAAAGGACGGCTTGATCGTGATGCTCCCGCAAAACTACTTTTTGCGTGGACAGCAAACGCTCAATGCAGAATGGTTCACCGACGTATTCAATGCGCAAGCCGCTGCGCAGAATATGATCAAAACGGCGTTCGGATTCCAGGATCCGATCATTGAGGCCGAGCTGAACGCATTTCCCGATACGTGGTTCCTCGCGGTACCGATCGGGAAAACCGCGACGGACTCGGGTCTCGTGGTTGTCGAGGACGAAGCGTTCGCGATCAATTCGTTCAGCCATTTGAACGAAGTCCAGCTCGCCGAAAAGCAAACGCTGCAATACCATCAACGCGCATGGATCGGGTTTGCGGCGGGAAAACCGTACATGATCCATCGCTTCCGCAAGGCTGGTGTCACCCCCGCGTACATGACCGCCATTCTCGCCAACATGTGAGCACGAAATGCCCTACCTTCCCTTCGACGAATACAAAGAACGCTCGATCTACGAGGCATCGGAGATCGACGAATTCTTCATGCGCCCTGGTCGCGTAAATACGTATTCGCGTTGGGAAAAGGGCATTCGTGGGCGCAAAATCGATGACAAGCTCCGTCGCCGCTACGCCGTGCCGTTTGGCGTGGTCTCTCCCGCGACGGAGCCCGATCCCGCGCTCGTGCCAGAAGCCGTAAAAGAATGGCTCACCGCGTACCTCGACGCACGCCTGATGCGTGCTCGCCGCGATCCAGGAAGCGAAGCGGAAGCTGGCGATTCTGACAATACGCTCGAAGCAACAGAAGCCACGGCCGAAATCGACCGCGCCGCAAACGCAAACGAACCGCCCCACGGCGAACTCCCCCTCGCGGCGGACAAACCAAACGTTTCTGGCGTCGCTCTTGGCGGTCCGTTTGTCCACGAAGATCGAACCGCGCACCACGTCTGGGCACGCATTGCCGGGAGGCCGTTGCAATGATCCGCGGCTCTCTCGCGCCCATTACGAACGTCCTCGACCAGCTCGAAGACGTCGAGTCGTGGGCATTGCCTCCAGCTGCCGAAGCCGTGAAAACGCACCTCGCGGGCACGGCAAAAGCGCATACGACGCCCGAGGGCAAGCCGTGGCTTCCGACCGTAAAAGGCTTGCCAGCGCTCAACAATGCCGCAAACGAAATCACGGTCCGTCTCGCCGGGAAAACCATCATTGTTCAGCTCGAAGGGAATTCCACATGGTGGCATTACGGCGTCAAAGGCGTCGAGCCCCGCCAAGTCATCCCGGTTGACGTCATTGGCGAAAAACTCGGCAATGCAATTCGACGCGGATTTGTGGCGCCGTTTGTCGCGGTCACCAAAGCGGGCAAACGCGGGTATACGGCCACACGTGCGCGCGGAATCAATCCATACACCGGGAGGGCCGCGGCATGATCGACCTTCTCGATTTCCAGCAAAAACTTGACGCGCTCATCGTCGCCGAAATGCCACCAATCAAAACCCATTTTGGCATCGAGTGGACAAAGCGCCGCGACGGCCAAGGCGATGGCACCGCAAACCGCGTCGTGGTCTGCGAATGCGATGAAAGCGGCCAGGCTGGCTCAATCGGCGTCGTTCGTCACGCCAACCGAGTACCTCCCGACCTTGGTGTCCAGCGTCAATACGTTGAAATTGAAATATGGGGCTATGATTATTTCAATCCGCCGGACTCGGGCATGCAATGGCGCGCGGCGAATTGCATTTTGCAAGCCGTTTGGCGCCATTCACAAGCGCTCATTCGCGGCGAAAAACACGTAGCGCCGAATGAAGTCCCTGGCATCTATCAGGCAACCGTGCGTAAAAAGGTTTCACCAACCGAACGCGTACACGGCTGCAAATTGGTTCTATCGTTTTGGATCGACTTTTCAATACGAGATATTGCCCCGACAACCGTTGAAGAGCCGCCTCTCGAAATCAAGGCGGAGCAGGAGTAACAATGCCTCTTAGTGTCCCCAGAATCACGATTCGAGTTCTCGACGGCGGTTTGTCGGCGGGAACCATTGCCGCGCCCGACGGTCCCATGTGGATCCTCGGAATGGCAAACCAAGGCCCATTCACACCATTCCCCACTTCACAGGCACAAACACTGAAAAGCACGTTCGGGCATGGCGACGGGATCGAGGCCGCGCTATATGCGCTCAATAACGAGCTGAGCGAAATCACGTTTTTACGCGTCGATCCGACAAGCCAAACCGCGGGCGCATACGGCTCGATCACAGTTACCTCACAAGGCGCTGGAATTACGGTTACCGG
>CAYSYX010000130.1:8580-20119 GCA_964435055.1 uncultured Polyangium sp.
GTGGGCCATTGGCGGCCTCGCAACGTCGGGGAGAGCCTGCAAGCCTACGCCGCTGCATTTGCCGCCGCTCACCCTGAAGCAAGCGCCTCCGGACGCCAAGGAAGACTCACTTTGACGGCATGGTATTACCCGCCGTCGCAGCTCGTGCCAGGCGCCGCAAGCGCTCGACCCTACGCATTCGCCGCCGCCCCTCGACTCGCCCGAACCGAATACGCGACAAACGCCATTTCGGAAGTCGAGTTTGGCGCGGTCAAAGGCGCATTGCGAGACACCAATGACCAGGTGCTCCCGCTTGGCGTCGACGAATCCTTCGAGGGTGTATGCACTCCCGTACGCCTTTGGGCGCCACGCTCCAATCCCGATGGAATTCTTGCGTCTCGCCCCGTGACCCTTGCGCCTGACGGCAGCGACTTCGCGGAAATCCATTATGGCCGCGTAATCGACGCGATTCGAAAATCAGCATATTTGTCGCTGAAAAAGCGAATGGGGCAAAAGGTCGCACCGAAACCCGGGACCGTGCTCGTGGATCCGGCGGAAGCGAAACGGATCGAGGACGCCGAAACAAAGAAGCTCGATCAAGAATACGTGAAAACGGGCCAAGCCGATGGCGTGCGCGTGATCTTCGACCGGAACTCGGTTGTCTCCGGATCCGGCACCAAACTCGCCAAATTCAAGATCTTCGTGCGGCCCGTGGGCTACATCGGAGACATCGAAGCCGATCTTCAATTCTCGCTCGCCTGAGGTAAACCATGGGAATCGCATTCGACGCCGCCGTAGCGGTAGACAATTACTCACTCGTTGGGCGCCGTCTCGAAGTCGCAGGCGTACCCTTCGATGGCATCTTCAACGTCACTGGCGGCGGTGTCACCATTGAAGGACAAACCTACCAGCGCGGAGCTGCGGGGCAAATCCTGTCCGTCTCCGATGGCATCGAGACGCCGCAAGATATCACGCTCGAAATGACCGCGGGCACCTGGAAAGTGTTGCGAGACCTGCTCAATACGCAAGCGCTCGCGATTGGGGTATCTGGCGCCATGGCCTACCGGTTTGTCCCGTTCACGGTGGTTCATCAATGGATCGCAGCGGCGCCTTCAGTTGACTCCTACACCGAAACGATGATCGTCAAGGTCGCCGGACGAGTCCCCGAAATGCCTCCCGGCGGCGAAAACGCCAAGATTACGATTGCGCTGAAACAACAATCGATCCCGAAGGAGGATTGAAATGGACATCGAAGAACCCAAAAAAGAGCTCACGCCAGTCCAAAAGCTCGAAAAACAACTTGCCGAACGTCGAGCAAGAAGCGCAGCGAAGGCAGCCACGAAAAACGACGCGGACAAACTCCGGCTTTTGGAGCGAGAAATCGCCTTCGAGGATGCGAAGCTTGCGGCGCTGGACAAATACATGCCCGACGAGCTCTTCGAGCCCGACGTTGCAGGCGTAGGCATTTGCCTACTTCATTGGCCCGACGAAGTGACCTACAATCACTTCATGAAGGGATCCGGCGCGATTCGCGGCGATATGTCAGGAATGACCATCGAAAAGGTCGAAGACCTGCTTGCGCGTTGCGCAATCTTCCCCGATCCTCCGGTGCTGCTCAAAGAACTTCGCGCGAAAAACCCGCACGCCCGCACCGTGATCCAAAACAAGCTCTTCGAGGCGATGCGCGGGCGACTGGATGAAGAGGGAAAAAAGTAGGGGCGCGAGCGGACGAGGCAATCGCCGAACCGAGTCACGCCCCGACGTTGCTTGCCGCAATCGAGCGCGGTGGAATTGATGGACGTTCGCCGGATGATTGGATCGACGCACACGCGGGCCTTCAATGGAAGGTATGGGTTGCGCTTCGAATTATCCGGCTGCTAGAACAGCTTTGCATAGTTTGGGGAATTAAAAAACCATGACGACACCCAGCGCAAGATTTGCCATTGGATTCGACGCCGACACGAGCGGAATCAATCAATCGCGTTCTGCGCTGGATTCGCTCAAAAGCTCCATCGAAAAAGACACGAAGGCCCTCACGGAAATGAAGGCCGCAATGGAGCGTCTTCGCGGAACGGCGGAAGTTGCACGTTTCGAGGCATTGCCAAGGGACATTCGAGCGGCTGAAAACGAGGTAAAAAAGCTCTCCGATAAAATGGCAAAACTGAAAGAAGACTTTGCGAAAGCTCCCGCTGGCAAAAAAGAGAGCATCTTCGCAGAAGGGCTGAAAACGCAAGGGGCGCTCGATTCTGCCACGCGCAAACTCGCCGGATTCAAATCTGAGCAAGAAAAACTTGGCAAAACCGACGCCGTAAAACTCTTTCAGGACATGAAGCTCGGATCGGAAAAACTCAAAGAAACGCTCGGGAAAAACCAAACCGCATTCTCGCGCCTCGGTGGCACGATGGACGGCGTAAAGAGCAAGCTCGAAACATTTGCGGAAGGCGCGAAAGCCACTGGTTCCCCGCTTGGAGAAATGGCAAGCAGGATTAGCGAGCTAGGCAAAATGGGCAAAGCAGGCATTTTGATTGCACTTGCCATTGCAGCCGCTGCCATTGCGACGGGTTTTGCATTGGCAATCGTCAAGGCCACGTCGTTTGCCATTGCAATGGCAGACGCGGCCCGTTCAGCGCGCCTTCTGCGCGAGGCATCGGCGTGGGGCAAAGTTACCGGCGATGATCTAAAAAGCGCCACCTTAGCCGTTTTGGACAAGACAAACGCACAAGAGGAAGCCGTTGCGGGCCTTGTCGCCGAATACTCACGCCTACGGTTCTCCCTCGCGGCAATCGAGAATGCTACAAGCGCCGTGACCATTGCAACGCAAACAATGGGCGCGCAAGTCGGCTCGACCATAAAGGGGCTAATTGACCGCGGCGTTGATACAAAGCGATTTTGGCTCAATGCGCTCGATTTGAAGGGCACTGGGTTAGCGCTTCGCGACGTTTCGACGCAGCTTGCAAAGCAAATGAAGATTGCCGTAAGCGCTGCCGAAAGCGCATTGCGCGACGGGCGCGTGAAGCTCGAGGACGGCGTGCGCGCGCTTGACGCGGCCGTCGAAGCTCGGTTTGGCGAGGTCGCAAAAAAGCAAATGCTCGCGCTCCCCGTGCAAATGGAGCGATTCAAGAAAAACCTCTCGACGCTTTTCTCGGGCGTGAACATCGAACCGTTTCTCGAAAAACTCGACGGCGTTCTCTCAATGTTCAAAGAAACGTCCGTCGTCGGCAAGGCACTGAAACAAGTCTTTTCCGTAGCATTGCAGCCGTTCGTAGATATGGCGGGAGACAGCATGCCGTTCGTCGAAGGCCTCGTGTACGGCATCGTGATCGCAATGCAGAAGCTCACCATCACGGGCTTGCGCGTTGCTATCATGCTCAAAAAGATGTGGGGCGACGACTTATTTGGCAAAATGGACAGAATGAAGGTTGGCCTCTACGCTGGCATTGCAGCGTTTACGCTTTTCGCTGGCGTAATGACCGGCCTCGCCGCGGTGCTTGTCGCTGTGGCGATCCCATTTGCAATCATCGGCGCCACGCTTGGCGTAATCGTAGCCGCGGTGGTTGGCGTGGGTCTTGCGATATGGTATGCGATTGATTCAATTACCACGGCAATTGACGATCTTGTCGAATACATGATTGATACCGATACAAGTATGTCGGACGCCATAGAAGGGATTTTGGACGCGATCATTGACGGTGTAACCGATGGAATCACGGACGTCGCAAAAGCCTTTAAAGACCTCGCAATGGCAGGCGTAAAGGCATTCAAAGACGCGATCCAAATGAAAAGCCCGCCGCGGGTATTCGTTCGGATCGGCGAAGCGATTCCTGACGCCGTCGCGGGCGGCGTGGACAAGGGCCAACCCGCCGTCGCACGCTCGCTCTCCGAAATGGTCGACCCGGGCGACATGGTGCCACAAGGCGCTCCCGTTGGCAATGCCTCGCAATCGGCAAAACAAGGCGAATCGGCGGCATCCTACGTGCTGAACTATCACGGCAACGGCTCACGTTCGGACGCGCAGCAGTTTGCCCAATGGTTCCATAACGAACTCGAGCGCGCGCTTCTGGCGAAAGGTTTGCCCGCATGAGCTTTTGGTCTCCCGACGAACTCGCGGCAATGGACGTGATTGAATTCGAGGTTCCCGATGCCAAGGGCAAACCAATCAAATTCACATCGCCAAAGGGCGCCTATTGCAAGGTTGTCGGCGGCGCTCGTCCCGCAGAATGGCAGGTCACTGGCGGCCCCGGTCTTTCGGGGGCAACGCGCAAACTAGTGCGCGTAGGTTTGGCCGAAGGAACCATTACGCTTCGATTCGCAGGGCTAAACGCAGCCGAGCAACGCAAAGAATTTCGCGAGGGAATGTGGAAATACTTTCGCATTCCAGCGCCGAACGAAAACCCTACCGTTGCCACGGTAAAACACCCACGCTTCGCCGCATATCCCGTCACGCCCGTAACTCGTATTCAATGCCTCGACGGGCCCCCTGGCGATTGGGACGAAATGTCCCAAGTCGAGACCGTGGTGTACAAATGGGGCGAATGGCGCAAGGCGGCCCCAACGCTTTCGTCTGCGAATACCGCGGGCAATGGCAAAGACGGCGCGAAAGCAAAGAATGCAGCAAAAGCCGCGCTTGATGCCGCGGTAGCGCAAAACTCAGCCGAAATCTCGCAACTCTCCACCCAACTGGCGGCGCAATGACCATAACGCTCGGTTCTCGCCTAGTTCATCGCGCCAAACTCCATGTCCCATGGTCGGGGCGATGGGTACTCAGCGAGGTGCGCGTTGACGGCTCTCCGCCTTCGGGCCTTGTGTCCGTGCAATGGGGACAAACCAAGTTTACGGGAACTGTGATTCCCACCAAATCAGGCGAGGTCATCACGACGGGCACCGCAACCATCGTCGGCGGGTTTGGCTGGCAAACCAAGGTGCCCGCCCTTTGGCTCGTGGACACCGCAGCGCCTCCCGCTCGCGTTGCTGCACAATTGGCGCAAGCCGTTGGCGAAACGCTCGTGATCGGTACTGGGTCGATCAGGCAAGGGCGCAATGCTTACGCCCGGCCAAACGATTACGCGTCGAATATCCTTCGAGGACTGCTCTCCGACGGCGCCGCATGGTGGGTCGACTTCGACGGCACGACAAATGCCGCAACGGATCGACCTGCATCGACGTGTACCGCAGAGGTGATGCATTACGAACCGGAGGGGCGCCGCGTAAAACTCGACATCGAAGACCCTTCGCAAGCGCTTGTGGGGGCAACTATTCCCGCGAAAGGCGAGCGCTTCCCCGAAGCGCAGCGAATTCGCCAAATCGACATTACGGCCGACGAGAACGGCTTCGAGTGTTGGGCTCTTACAGAACCGGAGAATCGATCCTCGCGCGTTGCCGAATTGATCGAGGCCATTGTACAGAATGCCCCACCGAACGCGTTTGCGACCCTTCGAGGCGCGACCGTGCAATCCCAGGACGCCCAACGCCGTGTTTCGATCCGATACGAGGACCGCGACAAAGAACTCGACGACGAAAAGTTTGTCCCGGCATGGTGCGGTGTCCCCGGCGTGTCGGCAGAGGTATTCTCAGGAACGCGCACGCTTGCAGGATTTGACCGCGCAGACCCGACAAACCCGTTCACGGGTCTTTGGAGCCCCTACAACCAACCCGGCCACGTGCCTCAAAAGGTGTTTCACGAAGCAAACGACGAGATTCGATTCTTTGCGGAGTCGGCCGGTGTTGGGCGATTTGGAGTCACGACGGTACCGGTAGCGAAGGCGCCTGACCTCGTTGCGTATTTGAACGCAAGCGAGGCATGGGCAGTGCAAGTCGATTTAATTCTAAATGCATTCGCGACGGCACTCGGAATCAACCTTGCCGTGGTTTTCCCAGCGTACGGACCAGCAGTTACCGCGCGAGTCAACGCCGCATCGAACATCTCTTCAATCCCAGCAACCAAATTGGAGGCACAATGAACAAGCTCGAAATCGACATCGACACCACGAAAGCAATGAGCGCGCTGGACAAGCTCCGCGCTCAAATTGGAGAGGACCAAACCCGCATCGAGGCCATGAAAAAAGCAATGGACGACCTTGCCAATTCGGAGCCACTGCGAGCGAGCATCGAATCGAACGACAAGGTCCTCGCGGCCCTCGAAGAGCGAAAGCGGCTCGACGCCCGCGATATGCGACGTTTGCGCCTGAATATGGTCGTAAACATCCTTTCGCTCGTCGGCTGGGTCATTGTCGCCTACTTGCTCAAGGTACGATGATGCGCCAATGGTCGACCTCCGGCAACGATATCCAATACGGGCGCCAAGTCTCGAGCTCGCGCGCCCTATTGCAGCGCCACGAGCATTTGCTGAAAACGGACCCCGGAGAGCTTGTGTCCGACGTCGAATGGGGCAAGCGCCTCGACAAACTCCAAGGCGCAAGCAACCTTGACGCGCCCTCGCTTGAAGCCGTTTTTCGCGGCGCGCACCTCGCGGATCCAGAAACGCAGGACGCTCGCGTTTCGATCGCATTCACAGGCGAAACGATGCACTACAGCGCAGTGCTTGTCGGGAAAAACGGAACGGAAGCAACCCTCGAAACGGTGATCGAATGACCGCGGTCGATTTGCTGCAAGGCCAAGCCACGCAAGACGAAGCCCTCGAATTCCTCAAGGGCGCCATCCTTTCGGCGCCATCACCCCCCGAGCAAGTCACACTCGAAACGCCGGGGACGCCTGAAAACGCATTTCTTTACGGGCTTGCCATTGCAGAGGAAACCAGAAGCGTGGACCGGGCAAACTACGCGCTTGCAGGATACCGATCCACCGCTCCGCTTGAATGGCTCCGCCTGCACGCAATCGAGTTTTTTGGTTTGCCGATCCAAACCGCCGGGTATGCCACGACGACGATTCAATACACGAACGTCTCCGGCAATCAATACGGCCCTTATTCCCCGGGCGAACTGCGTGTCGTAAAGGACGCGACGCAAGTTCTTTATGAAAACACCGAGGAAGTCACGATTGAAGCTGCGCAGTTGTCGCCGCTCGTGCCAAAGGTCAAAAGTTTCGGCGTGCGCGCGGTCGATCCGGGCACGGTCGCCAATGCCGCCGTTGGCGAAATCAATCGACTCGAATCAGCGCTCGAAGGCGTAACGGTCACGAACACGCAAGCGGCGGTCACGCAGGATGACGAAAGCAAAGAATCAATCAATCGACGAATCGACGCACTTATTGGCGCCGCCGGAGTCGCAGGCGCAGACAACCTATCTTCCGGGGCTCCTGAAACGGCAGCCGAATCGATTGCATTAAATGGGCGCGACAAGGGCGGCGGGTGTCTTCGCCCCGATGGGACGCGCGTGCAAGTCACGCGCACGAAGCTTGTGCGCAATGACGTGACGGGCATTTCTACGCTGTACGTCGGCGATAACGACGGGCCCCTCGACGTCGCCGATCTTGGGCACGTCGCAAGCGAAGTCGCTTGGTATGCAAAACGCACGTGCTCACGCATCGTCGCGACAAACGTTTCGCTTGTATCGATTACGGTAAATGCGGCCATGACGATCCGCAACTCCAAATTGACCGACAGCGAAATCGAAGCGCGCACGAATGCCGCATTCGTCGACGCCGCTATTGCGGTTCCCGTCGGTGGATTCTCGATATCACCCTCTCCCGGCGTACCGATCGAATACATTGAAGGCGCCATCCGTGGAGCACTCTCTGGCCTCGCGCAAATCGTGACGATCGCAGTCACGTTGCCAGCGTCCACGACCGTGCTTACCGCGGGACAGGTTGTGCAATTCATTGTTGGCGCGTTGACCATTACGAGGATCGCGTGATAGAACGGCCGTTTTTTTCGTATATGGGATCGAAGTTTGCCAGGGCTTTCGAGTATCCAGTACCAATACACGACTCGATTGTAGAGCCGTTTGCCGGCGCTGCTGGATATGCGTTACGATATCCAGATCGTAAAATATCGCTATATGATACAAATCCACGCATTGTTGGAATTTGGCAATATCTGATTGGCGCGAACGAAAGAGAGATACTCGCATTGCCAGATATTACCGCCGGTCAAACAGTTCATGATTTTGACATTCCGCAAGAAGCGAAATGGCTCATTGGATACGCCATGTCCGCCGGGCTGTCGCGCCCCATGATTAGGCCCTCTCGATGGCTTCTCGACCAGCATCGACCAAATGGTTTCTGGGGCGCACCAATGCGCGAACGAATAGCTCGACAGCTACAGTTTATTCGCCATTGGAAGGTGTTTGAGAAGCCGTATCACGCGGCACCAAACAGGCTTGCGACGTGGTTCATTGATCCGCCATATCAAAAACTCGATAAGACCATCTATCATTCAATGCCGGATTTCGCGCATCTCGGAGAATGGTGCAAAACACGCAATGGGCAAACCATCGTGTGTGAGCAGCATGGCGCAGACTGGTTGCCATTCGAGCCAATGGCGCCAACGCGCACACGGCACAAACGGGCCAATGGCAATCATTCCGGAAAAGCGACAAATCGCGAAATGGTGTGCGTATTATGACAATCCAATACCGCCACGCATTCCGCGAGCTTCTCCCGCAATGGCTTCGCGGTCCAAACGCGGATTCGTTTTTCATCGAAGGGCTTTGCGCGCTCTACGACGCGGATCGGTCGTGGTTCCAACAAATACTCCTTAATCGCATGCCCTCGACGTGCGACCCTTCCGCATTGCCGCTTTTGCTCGCCGATAGGCGCCTTCGAAGGGGGCCGCAAACTGCCGATCTTGCCGTTCGCCGATACCTCCGGCTTTGGTGGCAGCAATGGCAGCTCGCGGGCCTTGACGCTGGGCTTTTGCTCGCGACGCAGGCGTTCCTCGCGCCCGACTACCCGCAGGTGAGGATCTGGACTCGCGGCGGCTCGTGCACGACCATTGCCAAAGGGACCGTAGGCCGCGCGCTATCCCTCCCGGGCTATGCCCCACTCCCGCTTGGCCCCGATGGCGCCCTCGACCTGCCCGAGCGGCTCCGATGGTCTGGATTGATTACCACGCGCGAACTTGCGCCCGGGACATGGGATTGGGATTCGATATCACACCCGAGTTATTCGAACCGATGGTGGCATTTTTGGTTGACAATTCACGGAAAACCGCTATGGGCGCCCTGGCAATACGGCGCGGGTTACCAGTGGGGCCAGCAGGGTTTGTCTTGGGGCCTCAATTATCCGTCTGGCGAGCTTAGCACGCTGGATCTCATTGTTCGCGATTTTCAGCCTCATGAAACGCGTTGTGTATCCATGATTATCACGGAAAATGACAATGCGTTCGACCCGGACGATCCGAACGTGGGAAATCCTGCATTCGGATGGCCCGATGGAAAATGGGGTTATGACTCCATTGACGATGGCGCGGGAAACGTGATACCAGCCAAACCTCTGATCCATCGGTACTGGCCGGGGATCGAGTAGGAGGGTCTCATGAAACGGTTTTACGCGGTCGCACTATTCACGCTTTCAATGTTCGCTTGCAATGCGGACGGACAATTGGATTTCGACAAAATTGCGGCCGACAACGCCGCGCCAACAAAGGATGATGCAATGGGCTCCCCTGTTACGCCCGGCGATTACGGCGGGTCGCTTCCGGTAAATTCAATTCAATGCCCCAACGACAACAACGACGTTGTGGCTGCGGATCTTCGAGCAGCCGTCGCGGCATTACTCGCGAATGACACGTTTGTGCAAAATGACCGCGAAACGTGGCTGTCTGGATTTCACGAGGACGGCGCACCTCCGCTTTACGTCGTCGGCTCGATTCCGACGTTTTCGGGCAACACGTGGACCGATACCGACATTATCGTCGACGCGCTCGATATGGTTGCCGGCGACGACTTCGAGATTGATCTCGACGGCACATGGAATCGCAATACAGCGACAAACGTATTCTGCATTGGAATGATGAGAATTGTCGTTGTTGAAGACGTCGGAGGCGCGAATACGTTGGTTGTGTTGCCAGGTGTCGCTACGATTTCTGAAATTGCCGCAAATGCCCAAACGATGCAGCAATACAACTTACACCGCGCGCACCGACTAGGTACGTCAGGACGAACGAAGTTCAAAGCGCAAATCAGGTCCATGGACTTGAGCGGGGGTGCCGGGACAGCGACCATCATTTTGCAAATATCTGCGACAATGCAGGTAAAACGAATTCGGAGAAACCCATGAAGTCAATCTTTCTCGCACTCACACTTGCCCTCGCGGGCTGTACCGCGGCCGAAGCCGCAACCTCGGAGGAATGCTGCATGAATCCCCTCGACGAGTTCACGAATTCCCCGCGCCGATGGCGCAACGATGACGGCTCCGAGGTCGTGAGCTCAAGCCTCACAAAACTCGGACCTGGCCTCGTGGCATCGCGTCCCATCGGCGCACCAGGCGAACCAACGTTTGTCCTGATCTCGGTGCCGCGATTGGCGACTATGCAGTCGTCGATCGCGGCTCTCACCGCGCGCGTTGCGGCGCTCGAAGAGCAACTAGCATCCGCAACGGCGGCAAACACGCCAAACGCATTGGTCCGTCGGGACGCAAACGGCGACATTTTCACCGCCAACTTCCGGGGTGACATCAAGGAGCCGTCGCTTGGCGCCATGGTGAAGATCAAAGGGTTTGGCGGAGTGGAAATTCTCCGGGTCGGAGAGATCGCTGGGAGTCCCGCAAAGGGGTGGTTTGGCGCAACGCTCGCCCTCAAGCAAGAGCGTTCGTTGACGCTTTCAACAGTGCAGGATTTGATTTACCTGCACGAAACCTACGGCGACGTAACGCCGATGCCGTAGGTCAAGAGCATTTCACGTCGGTCTTGACCCACGCCGGGTTTGTCCCGGACAGCGTGCGCACCTTCGCTGTTACCATGTCTCGCTTGCCGGCCAATCGCTCGGCGCTGAGGGTTTGGCCGAACCCTCGGCCCAGCATGCGCCAACTTCGCCAACGAGCACGTGTTTGCCGCGGGCCAATCGCATTACGCCATGTAAAACCGATGCGCGAATCTGCGAATCGGCATAGCTTTGCGGTCCGGAGATAAAATCCTTTTCCTGCACGAGTACGCGCGCCTCGGACAAGTCCTCGCCATCCCGTACGCGATATGTCACCGCAACCTTGCATGACCAGGTCGGCTGATTTTTTTCCGTGATCACCCAGCCGCCCGAGTCTTGATCCCATTTGAATGCACGCGGCTGCGCGCTCGGTACGGTCCACGCGACACTCGGTGCGAGTCCGTGCGGCTTTGGATATGTGGCGAGTGGCCACTTCACCACTTCCATTGTTGGGGTGCCACACACGATCGCGGCATTGCTTGGTTTTCCGGCCATTGTGTACTTGTGTACGCGCTGGAGGGTTTGGCCGGGATGCTCCTTCTTCCACCGCATTTCCCACTCTGTGAAATCGTCAAACAATATCTTGGCCCACACCGCCTTCTCGGTCTTGCCGGACCGATCTGACCTGAATACGACTTGCGTCGTACCGTGCTGAAACACTGCAATGCCCCAGCAACGCACTGTCGCATTCGCCGTCGACGCGCCCAGAAAAACCACTACGGCGCATACGAGCGCCAAGAAAAACC